>JBGPMX010000307.1:0-6362 GCA_041487215.1 Planctomycetia bacterium
CCTGCATCGAGTCATCCGGGGCCACCGGAGAGTTCCGCGGATTTGACGTTCGCTTCTGACCCTGCCCCGCATCCTTTTTGACCGGGCCGCTCATGAAGAAGACCTACACCATCGCGGTCACCACGGCCAAAGAATCGATCCGGCAGCCGATGCTCGTCGTCCTGCTGCTGATCGGCGTTGTGCTGCTCCTCATCTTCCCATTCATCCCGTACAACACGTTCGGGGAAGACATCAAGATGGTGAAAGACACGGGGCTGGCGCTGATCCTCGTGCTTTCCCTGTTCTTCGCGGCGTTGACGGCGAGCAACACGATTGCCGAGGACATCGAGCATCGCACGGCGGTTACGCTGCTGTCGAAGCCGATCAACCGGCGTCAGTTCATCGTGGGCAAGTTCACCGGCATCATCCTGGCCGTCGCGCTGATCTTCCTGGTGCTGGGCGTGGTGTTCGCCGCGGTGCTCTTCTACAAGGTGGGCTACGATGCGCGCGAGCTGTCCAAGCAGGAGCCGAGCATGTCGGAGCGTTTCGAAGAGGTGGGGCAGGTGATGCCCGGGCTGGTGC
The DNA here is from genome assembly GCA_041487215.1 of Planctomycetia bacterium. Taxonomy (GTDB): domain Bacteria; phylum Planctomycetota; class Planctomycetia; order JALXBF01; family JBGPMX01; genus JBGPMX01. The sequence goes on from JBGPMX010000307.1 coordinate 562, forward strand.
TCACGTACTTCCAGGTCGTGGTCCTGGCGGCGTTGAGCGTGGCGATCTCCACGCGGCTGCCGATGGTGGTGAACGTGGTGCTGTGCTTTGCGATCTTCTTCCTCGGGCACCTGGCTCCGGTGCTGGTCCAGGCGGCCCAGAACCGGCCCGGGGAGTTCATGGCCGGCAAGGTGATGCTCTTCACCGCGCAGATGGCGGAGCTGGTGCTGCCGGCGCTCGAGTTCTTCAATGTGGCCCCGGCCGTCGCGACCGGTGCGACGATACCGATCGCGTACGTGCTCTGGAACCTCGTTTACTGCGTGCTCTACAGCGCCGTGGGCTTCCTGCTGGGGTTCGTGTTGTTCGCGGACCGCGACCGGGGGTGACGCTCGCCGCGCCGGCTGTGTGGGGGGGGGGGCCGGGGCCGGGTCGCGACGGCAAAGAGACGGAGCTCCAACCCTTCGTGTCTTGACCGGATGCCTGTTTATGGTCGATTGGGCCGCGTTCAAGCGGGCGCGTAGCTATCTGTCGACCGAGCGATGGCGCACCGTGACCGCGAGTGCGTGCGCGGTGCTCTCGAGCGTCTGCTACGTTCTTCTCGTCCTGATCCTCGGCCTGCTCGCCGAGCTCCTCTTCACCCCTGAGTTCGGTCTGGCGCACTTCACCACGCAGATCGCGCGGCGGGTCGGCGCGGTCGGCTGGCTTGCGCACCCAGTTCTTCAGAACGCGCCCGTCTGCCTGGCCGGGTTGCTGGGTGCGGCGGTGCTGCTGGGCGCCATCCGCGCGGGCTTGCAGTACGTGCAAAGCTGGCTGTCCGCGTCCGCGGTGGCGGACGCGATGCACCGCGTGCGCCGCGCCATTTACCGCCAGGCGTACCGGCTGGGCACCACCGAGATCTCGGGGATTGGCGCCGCCCCGGCCATCAATGTCTTCACGCGTGAAACCGACGCCGTGCGCAACGGCCTGCTCGCGTGGCTCGACTCGCACATCCGCTCCCCGGTGAAGGTCGTACTGCTGTTCGTGGTGGCGCTGCTGGCGCATTGGGCCCTGGCGCTGCTGTTCCTGGTGCTGGCCGGGCTGGGCGCGTTCCTGGCGCGCCGCCTGGTGCAGCGGGGGCGGGGTCGCGTGGCCGCCGCCACCCGGGTCGCGGCCGAACGCCTGGCCCTGCTCCAGGAGTCGCTGCAGATGATCCGGCTCACGCGCGGCTACCTTATGGAGTCGTACGAGCAGGGCCGGTTCGAGCACAACCTCGAGCAGTTCACGGTGGCCGAGGCCAGGCAGCTGCACAGCGTTGGCGCGGTCGGGCCGGTCATCGAGTTCGCCGCGCTGGTCTGCATCGCCCTGGTGGGCGGCCTCGCCTGCTACGACCTGCTGCTGCACGCGCTCTCGCCGTTCGCACTCACCGTGCTCTACGCCTCACTCATCAGCCTGTACCGCCCGACGGTCACGCTGGTGCGGGATTACCGCACCATCGAGCAGGGGGCGGACGCGGCCATGGCCGTGTTCGCCTTTCTCGACCAGCATTCGCAGCTCGGCCAGGTCGCCGCCGCCAGCTTCCTGCCGCCGATGTCGCGGACGCTCGAGTTCGTGCGCGTCCGGCTCCAGGAGCCGAACCAGCCGCCCGTGCTCGACGGCGTGGACCTGACCATCGCCGCCGGCTCGCGCGTGGCGATCATGGGCATGGACGAGCGGGCGCTGCGCGCCCTGGTGTACTTGATCCCGCGTTTTCTCGACCCCACCGAGGGGGAAATCCGCATCGACGGCCAGGATGTCCGCCTGGTGACCCTCGAAAGCCTGCGCGCCCAGGTGGCGCTCGTCCTCCAGGGGGAGCTGGTCTTCAACGACACGGTGGCGGGCAACATCGGCTGTGGCGACCCGAGCTTCGGGCTGCCGCACATCGTGGACGCCGCGAAGGTCGCGCACGCGCATCAGTTCATCCAGCGTCTGCCGTTCGGATACGACACCGCGATCGGCGACCAGGGAGAACCGCTCAGCGTGAGCCAGCGGTTTCGCATCGCGTTGGCGCGCGCGATCCTGCGCGATCCGACCATCGTGGTCATCGAGGAGCCGGAGGAGCACCTCGACGAGGACACCAAGAACCTGCTGGACGACACGCTCGATCGCTTCTGCCGCGCGCGCACCGTCATCTTCCTGCCGCACCGCCTGTCGACCATTCGCGCCTGCGACTCGATCGTGCTCGTGCACAACGGCCGCGTGGAGACGCGCGGCAACCACCGCGAGCTCACTCTCACCAGCGAGCTCTACCGTCACCTCCAGTACACCGAATTCAACGTCTTCGCCGCGGGTTGACGGATCACCGCCAGGCAAAGCCAGAGAGCAGCGCGAGGACTACTGCGCAGCGGCAAGCGAGCGGTGGCGGCTCGTGTCTGGCGGTTGCCTTCCTACGCGGCGTGGGGCAGGGCGTCGGGTGGGGGAACGACGACGCGAGCCGCAGGGCGCTGCGCCGCGTCGAGCACCGCTGCGGCGAGCCGGACGGCGTCGCGCCCGCGTGCGCCGCTCACGAGCGGCTCCGTGCCGGTGCGCAGGCACGTGACGAAGTGGTCCAGCTCGAGTGACAGCGCGTCGGGCCCGCCCGACCAGTCCCGCTCGGTGGTGCGGAAGTAGCGGGCCGGCATCAGCGTTCGCAGCTCGTTGATTTCGGTGAGGGACGGCCGCAGGAAGCGGCCGCGTTCGGCGTGGAACTCGGGCATCGTCAGGCATGTGACGCTGCGCTGTGCGGCGAAATCGAGCTCGGTATGGGCGTCGGCCCACCAGAACGCGGCCGAGCGCCGGGCCACGCGGCTCGCCCGGCTGGCCGTAAGCTGCGCGACCGTGCCGTTCGGGAACGTGAGGTGTGCGGTCGCGATGTCCTCGTGCCCGCCGAACACGCTCCAGGCCGTCGCGTCCACGCGCTCGGGCGCTCCGCCCACCACGGCGCACACGAGATCGAGATCGTGAATCATCAGGTCGAATACCACCCCAATGTCCGTGGAGCGGAAGCTGTAGGGTCCCAGCCGGTGCGCCTCGATGAAGCGGGGCGGCTCGGCGCGCGCCGGCAGCGCGGCCAGGACCGGGTTGAACCGTTCGATGTGTCCGACCTGCAGCACCGCCCCCTGCCGCTCAGCGAGCCGGACCAGCCGGTCGGCCTGATCGACGTCCGCGGTGAGCGGTTTCTCAATGAGCAGCGATTTGCCCGCGGCCAGGAACTCGCAGGCCACTTCGTGGTGCGCCACGGTTGGCACTACGATCGACGCGGCGTCCGTGCGGTCGATGAGCCGCCGGTAGTCCTCGTAGGCGGGCACGCCGAGCTCGGCAGCGACGGCCGCGCAGCGTTCCGCCGCGCTGTCGGCAACGCCCACCAACTGCACGTCCGGGCGGGCCGCCAGGATGCGCGCGTGGTGGTACCCGAGATGTCCCACCCCCACCACGGCGATCCGGAGCTTCTTCATGAATGACGAATCCATCACACCCAGATCCTTCGCTGCGCTCGTGCCTCGCTGCGCTCAGGATGACAAGCTCACCGTTCGGCGCGGGTCTCCCGCCCCCGCCGTGCCTTTGACCGAAGGTTTCCAGCTCGCGCGGGAGGCCTGCGGTCCGCGATCGGCGGGGTCAGGAGACCCGCGCCGAACAAGCCTGACTCCTGAGCCCTGACCTCGACCTCTGACCTCAGGCTGCCTTACGCGTGCGCTCGCGCGCCCGGCCGTGCTTGCCGTTATGCTGCTGCTCGATGAACTCGAGCAGCTTGCTGACGTGCCGGTTCAGGTGCCCGTGGCTGCCCAAGATCTCGGTGGCGTGCCGCAGACCCATCTTGGCGCGGTACACCAGGCGGTGCGCTTCGCTGAGCCCGGCGATCTCGTCGGGGCTCAGTCCCTGTCGCTTGAGCCCGACCAGGTTGACGCAGCGGACGCAGGAGGGGTTCCCGTCCACAAGCATGTACGGCGGTACGTCGTGCACGATGCGGCTCAGGCCGCCGACGAAGCTGTACGCGCCCACGGTGGTGTAGTGGTGCACCGCGGCGTTGCCGGACAGGATGGCGCGGTCGTGCACGTGGGCGTGCCCCCCCAAGAGGACGCCGTTCGCCATGATCACGTGGTCGCCGATCTGGCAGTCGTGCGCGACGTGCGAACACGCCATGAAATAGTTGTGGCTGCCAATCCGCGTGACGCCGTCCTCCTTGGTGGTGGCGCGGTTGACCGTGACGCCCTCGCGAAACACGTTGTGGTCGCCGATCTCGACGCCGGTCGGGGAGCCGTCGTACGAAATGTCCTGCGGGTCGGCGCCGATCACCACGTTGGGGAAGAGTGTGTTCGAGCGGCCGATCCGCGCGTGGCCGAGCACCGCGACGCTATTGGCCAGGCGGGTGCCGGTGCCGATGTGCACGTCGGGCCCGATGACGCAGAACGGGCCGATCGAGACGTCCTCTTCCAGGATGGCCCGTGGATCGACCACGGCCTGGGGCGCAATGTTCCGTGTCATCGCGAAACCCTCACTGCTCGCCGAGCGGTCCGGAACGGTTAAGTGGTTGAATTGGCCCCGCTGCGGCGCCGGCCGCTCGCACGGATCGCCCATTCAACGATTCAACGATTCTCGCGCGCGCCCGTCAGGCCGCCTGCGCGTCCAGCCGCACGAAGCGGAAATCGGCCTCGGCGGCCACCCGGCCGGACACCAGGGCGCGGGCGCGGACCTGGAACGTACGCTGCTTGACGCGCACCGCCTCCGCCTCGAGCACCAGCTGGTCGCCCGGCACCACCGGGCGGCGCAGCTTGACGTTGTCCATCGAGAGCAGCATGGAGATGTGGTTCTGGTTGCAGGTCTCCTGCGAGAACAAGAGGCCGCTCAGCTGCGCCATGGCCTCGACGATCATCACCCCCGGCATGATGGGCCGGCCTGGCCAGTGTCCCTGGAAGAATGGCTCGTTGATCGTGACGTTCTTGATGCCGACCGCGCGGACGCCGGAATCCAGCTCGACCACGCGATCGACCATCAGGAAGGGGTAGCGATGCGGCAGGATCTGCGCGATCTGCCGCACGTCCAGGGCCGGGGGCGTCTCGGGCTTGGTTTCTGCCGGATCGAGCCGCTGGCTCAGCTGCCGCACCAGTTCGGCGTTCAGGCGGTGCCCCGACTTGTGTGCGATCACGTGCCCGTGCAGGTCGCAGCCCAAGAGCGCGAGGTCGCCGATGAGGTCGAGGATCTTGTGCCGGGCCGGCTCCTCGGGGAAGCGCAGGCGGTTGTCGATCGGCCCTTCGGGCCCGAAGATCAGGAGGTCGCCCGTGCTGACGCCGGCGCCCAGCCCCTGGGCGCGCAGCGACTCGGCCTCCTCGCGGAGCAGGAACGTGCGCGTCTCGGCCAGCTCCTCGCGGAACGATTCCGGCGTCACCCGGATGAAGTAGCTCTGCCGGCCGATCGGGTTGCCCCGGCCGTAGTCCAGGTTGTAGCTGATGACCAGCCCGTCGCCGGTCGGCGGGTGGACGGCCAGCATGGCGTCCCCCTCCACGACGCTGCACGGGCGATCGACCACCAGCAGGGCGCGGGGCGAGTGCTGCTCGACCCGGCCGGCTGCCGCGAGCGCCTGCACGAACGAGCTGCTCGATCCGTCGCAGCCGGGCGTTTCCGAGGCGTCGATCTCGATGCGGCAGTTGTCGATGGCCAGGCCCGCCACGGCCGCCAGCACGTGCTCGACCATCTCGATCTTGGCGTGCGGCGTCTCGAGCGTGGTGCGGCGGCTGCGGTCGGCGACGTGCCGGATCGAGACCGGCACGCGCGGCCGGTTGGCGAGGTCGCTGCGCACGAACGAGACGCCCGCGTCGGGCTCGTCCGGCAGG
>JBGPMX010000308.1:0-6350 GCA_041487215.1 Planctomycetia bacterium
CAGCCTGACGTACGGCCGATCGGCGACATCGCTTGTTCTGCGTCCAACTAAGCAACGTTGCTGCCCCTGAGATGGTACTGAGCGGGCGGCGCCGTGTCCAAACCACCGCCCGCGATCCGGCCGAATTCTCCCGAAAATAAGCCTTGCTCTGCGGGCAAATTTGCTCAAACTGGTTACTTTAAGCGCAGGCACCCGGAACAGATGCCCCAAGGATTCCACGCATGAGAAATCGCGCCATCGCGGCCGCTTGCCTGGGCCTGCTGACGCTGCTGCCGTCCCTGACGAGCCGGGCGCAGACGGCGCCGCGCGCTCACTGGATCTGGTTCGACGAGGGCGACCCGCTCGAATCCGCGCCGTCCGGGACGCGCTACTTCCGAATCAGCTACGCCGAGTCCTACGAGCTTGCCGACGCGGAGATGCACATCGCCTGCGACAACGAGTTTGTGCTGTTCGTCAACGGCAAGGAGGCGGGCCGCAGCAGCGAGTGGAAAGACGGCAAGGTGCTCGACGTCAAGCGGTTCCTGCACACCGGAAAGAACACGATCGCCGTGGAGGCGACTAACCGGGGTGGGCCCGCCGGCCTCGTCGCCTGGTTGGTGCGGCGTACGATACCCGGGAATCAGTACACCATGGTGACGGATGCCAGCTGGAAGAGCGCCGCGGAGGCCCCCGACAACTGGCGTGAGACGTCTTTCGATGACGCGAAGTGGGCGGCCGTCAAGGTGCTGGAGGAGCTGGGCAAGGTCGACCAGTGGCAGGAGATCACGTGGAACGGCAAAGCCGATCCCGGCCGGTTCCACGCCCCCAACGGGTTCGTGGTCGAGCTGGTGGCCGACCCGGACCTGACCGGCTCGATCGTGAACATGACATTCGACTGCAAGGGTCGCCCCGTGATCTCGCGCGAACGCGGCCCCATCCTCATCCTCGAGGACGAGGACGGCGACGGCAAGTACGACAAGACGAAGACCTACACCGACCGGGTCACGAACTGCCAGGGCATCCTGGCGTACGACGCCGACACGTATTACCTCGTCGGCGACGGGCCGGACGGCACCGGCCTCTACCGCCTGCGTGACACGGACGGGGACGACACGGCCGACGAGGTGGAGCTGATTCACAAGACGCGCGGCGGCATGGGCGAGCACGGTCCGCACGCGATCATCGCCGGGCCGGACGGCTACCTGTATCTCGCGGTCGGCAACCACGCCGGGGCGACCGCCACGGTGGGGAGCGACTCGCCGGTCGAGAAGCAGTACGAAGCGGACGTGCTGCCAAAGTACGAGGACGCGAACGGGCACGCGGTGGGCATCAAAGTGCCGTGCGGGACAATCTGGCGGCTGGATCCGGACGGCAAGCACTTCACGCTCGAAGCCGCCGGGTTTCGCAACCACTACGACATCGCCTTCAACTCGCTCGAAGAACTCTTCACGTACGACAGCGACATGGAGTGGGACGAGTTTCTGCCGTGGTATCGCCCGGTCCGGATGTGCCACTGCCCGCCCGGCGGCGAATTCGGCTCGCGCAGCGGTTCGAATCCTTGGCCTGCCTATTACGCCGACAGCCTGCCCCCGACGCTCGACACGGGGCGCGGTTCGCCCTGCGGCGTCGTCTTCTACAACCACCGGCAGTACCCCGCCCGGTACAGGGACGCCTTCTTCATGACCGACTGGTCGTACGGCCGCATCTTCGCCGTGCGGCTGGAACGCGACGGCGCCAGCTTCCAGGCGGATAGCGAGGAGTTCGTGACTGGCAAGCCGCTCAACGTGACGGACATCGAGGTCGGCCCGGACGGGAGCGTGTTCTTCTCGACCGGCGGCCGGGGCACGGAGGGGGGCGTGTACCGCATCCGCTACACGGGTGCAGCAGAGGAGAAGCGTTCCGAGCCACGCGATGAGTCGCCGGTTGCCGCGGCGCTCGAACAGCCCCAGCCGCAATCCGCGTGGGGCCGCGAGACGATCCGGCGCCACAAGGCGGAGGCGGGAGAAGCCTGGGGGCCGGGCCTCGAGGCGGCGGCCAAGAAGAGCGACGCCCATACGGCGCGGCGGCTCCGCGCTCTGTCCTATCTCATGCAGTTCGGCCCGGAACCGAGCACCGATCTGCCGCGGCAGCTCGCGAAGGATAAGGATCCCGAGATCCGTGCCGCGGCCGCCGTGCTGCTCGCGCGACACCCCGCGGCCGACGTCGCGCCGGACCTGGCCACGCTCCTCGCCGACCCGAGCGGCATCGTCGAGCGCCGCGCGCTCGAGGGTTTCATTCGGACCGGAGCCAAGGCACCGCTCAAGAAGCTGCTCCCGCTGCTCGCCAGCCAGGACCGCTTCGTGCGATTCACCGCGCGCCTGGCGCTCGAGCGGATCGATCCGGCCGAGTGGCGCGAGACCGTTTTCAAACACGACAATCCGCGGGTCGTGGTGATGGGCCTGGTCGCGCTCAACAAGCTGGGGCTGGTCGCCCGTGACTCGGCGGTGGCCGAAGCCGCACTCGCGCGCGAGCTGAACCTGCTCGAGGACGGGGATTGGCAGGATTCGCTGGACACGTTGCGCGGCATCGAACTGACCCTCGTGAACACGAAGCCGGAGGAACGCCCGAAAAGCGCCGAACGGATCGGCGAACTGCTGCTCGATCGCTTCCCGACCGGTGACCAGGACCACGACCGCGAGCTGTCCCGGCTGCTGGCCGCGCTCAACCCGCCCGGGGCGATCGAGAAACTGTTGTCGAACCTCGAGGACATCGGCGAGACGAACGACGTGGGCCAGCGCGCCGACGCGATCCACTACGCGCGCTGCCTGGTCGCCATCGCGGACGGTTGGACGCTCGAGCAACGCTACCGCTACTTCGCCTGGTTCGACACCTCCAGGGATTGGAAGGGCGGGCACAGCTACCCGGGGTACGTTGCCAACTTCCTGCGCGACGCCGTGGGCCAGCTGAGCGAGCCGGACCGGCTGTCCCTGGTGAGCACCGCATCGAAGCTGCCGCGCGCCGCCGGTCGGGCCGTCGAGCGGATCAACGACAAGAGCGACGCGGCGTTTCTGCCCGTGCTGCGGGCGCTGGTGGAATCCGACGACCCGCCCCCCGTGCCGCGCGGCGACGTGCTCGCGGCGCTCGGGCGCACGGGTCGGGCCGAGGCCGAGGCGATCCTGCTGCGCGCCTACGAGCGGGTCCCGGAGGACCGGGACGCCGCCGTGCGAGCCCTGGCCAACTTCCCGAACACGCGGAACTGGACCCTCTTCGCCCGCGCACTCGACTCGGAGAATCGCGAGACCGTGCGGGCATCCCTCCAGGCGCTCACCGCAATCGATCACAAGCCGGACGCGCCGGCGGCGTACCGCGCGGCCATCCAGGCCGCCGGCCGGCTCGGAGACCAGGGTGCATGGGACGGGATCGTGCTCCTTCGCCAGTGGGGCGGCAAACACTTCGGACACCCCAAGTCCGAGTGGAAGGCGGAGCTCAAGGCCTGGCAAAAGTGGTACGCCGAAACCTACCCCGACGCGCCGTCCGCTCAGCTCGCCGAAGAGACGAAGCCGACCCAGAATTGGACGTATGACCAGCTTCTGGTCTTCCTGGAAGGGGACGCCGGCAAGGGATCGGCCGACACGGGACGCAGCCTGTTCGAGAAGGCCGTCTGCGCGAAGTGCCATCGCCTGGGATCCGTCGGCACCGGACTCGGCCCGGACCTCACCACGCTGGCCAGCCGCTTCAAACGCAAGGACATCCTCGAAGCAATCGTCTACCCCTCCCGCGTGATTCCCGACCAGTACAAGTCGTACCTCGTAGCGACCAAGGACGGCCGCGTGATCAACGCCATGAAGGCGCCCGACGATGGCGATAACCTGGTACTGCTGCTCTCCGACGCCAGCACGCTCAAGCTGCCCAAGAACGAAGTCGACGAGATCGTCGAGGGGAAGCAGAGCGTGATGCCGGACGGGCTGCTCAACCCGCTGAGTCTCAAGGAGATCGCGGACCTCTTCGCATTCCTGGAATCGGGTACGCCGGCCGACGCCACGGCGGCCACGGGGAAGAAGTAAGTGTGTCGGACAAACCGAGCAGCGCCGGCCTTGCACTCGAGCGATCGGGCCGGGCCAGACGACCTGGTGAGGTTCTCTAAGGGACTGCCGCCGCCATGGGATGGTCTTATCGCAAGTCGGTCAACCTCGGTCCGTTCCGCGTCAACCTGAGCAAATCCGGCGTGGGTTATTCGGTGGGCGGGGCGGGCTTCCGCACCGGCAAGAGCGCGCGCGGCCGACGCTACAGCTCGTTTAGCGTTCCCGGCACTGGCCTGCGCTACACCACCGGGTCGCAAAGCGGCAGCACCGGCTGCCTGCTCGCCATCGGCCTCGCGCTGGTCCCGGTGCTCGCCGCGCCCTGGGCCGCCGGCACGGCGGGCGCACACTTCACACCCCGGGAGATCGCGTGAACCTTCATGCCACGCGGATTCTGCGCACGCCTCATTCCGAGCGCTTCGTGCTGCGCAAGGCGGATGCTCAGGAGTTCGCAGCGCTCGAGCTGCATTTTTTGGCCGACGGTTCGGTCGCCGGCACGCTGATCCTGTTCGAGGAGGCGCGGGTACCGGAGAGCGACATCCCTGCCATCTTGCGCGCGATCGACGAGGATTTGCTGCCGGAGGTGAGCATCGCCGAGCAGAACCTGTCGTTCACCGTGGTCGTGGGGAAGCTCGTGGGCAGCTTCGTGCCGCACGGCGATGAGAAGGAGTGAGCTGATGCGTGCCGAGCCGGGCCCCGCTCACGCGGGGCCCGACCCGGCGCTGGCAACGAGCACGCACTGCTCCAACGTGTCGCCGTCCGCCGTGCGCTCGTCGCTCACGGCTTGCTCTCGTTCACCGGGAGGAGAATTACTCCACCTATTAAACCGAAGAAAGTCGAAAGAATTACGTAGGGGCCACATGTGAGTTGGCTCCGAAACAGGTAAGCACACTGCACTTTGCAGCCCTGCCCGCCGCTTCCACCGGTTTTTATCCTGCTCCCCTGAGAACGCTCTGGTTCCGATGAACGACTGGCACTGGTTTTATCAAGCCGGAGAAGGTGCTGATAAACGCGGCGAGTTCGCCGCCGCAGCCGAGTACTTCCGGCAGGCAGCGGCACTTGCACCTGACCTACCCGTCTTGCACAGCCGTTTGGGGTTTGCAAAGCTTGAGCTCGGGGATTGGGCGGGCGCTGCCGCCGCGTTCAGAAGTGCGCTGGACTTAGACAACAAATACGCGATCGCATACCGCGGTCTCGGTATCGCTTGGCAGCAGGGTGCAGATCCTCAGGAAGCCGAAACCTGCTTGCGCGAAAGTCTCCGTCTCCGTCCTACGTCGTCAGGCTATGTATACCTGGGGAACCTCTTTTTGAGTCAAGACCGTTCGGATGAGGCTGAGCAGTGCTTTGCCCTCTCGCTCCAACTCAAGGGTGCCTCGGAGGAAGCACACTATAATCTTGGCCGTTTGTTTGCACTCAAGAATGAGCACCTCAAAGCCATGAATGCCTTTGAATGTGCCCTCGCCGTCGACCCTAACTATTCGCTTGCGCATTCTGGGCTGGCGCTCGCGTTCTACCGCCTGGGTAGATACGACGAGGCAGCAGACCATGCGATGGCGACTATCGGGCTCGGGAACGCAGAGGCCCTACCCCATCTAGTCTTGGGATTGGTATATGCGAGCAAAGGTGCCCGTGCGGCAGCTAAGCGCTGCCTGGAGTCAGCGCTTGTCCTGGACCTAACAGGATCGCCTTGTAAGGAGCTTATGGCAGCCTTAGAGTCGCGCGTTCAATGGCGTGACCGTGGCGTTTCGCCCTTGTCCTGAACTTCTGCGACCTACCCCTTTATGCAACGTCCTTGCTTGCGCTCCGAGTCGTCCCACTCCCCCTCCATGGTCTCCAAACGAGCAGAGAGAGCAGACACTCAACTCTCGGCATGCGCCTGCGTGCCAGGGCAGGCTGGCTGGGTTTCGGACGCAGAACGCTGTCGTGGCGGGCGGGGAGAGCCGCGCGAAGGGATCAGGGACCGGGGTCCCTGGACAACGAGGGCGCGGCTCAAGCGTGAAAAACGCGCGGTCCGTGGGCGGACCGAATGGAAGCGAACGGGCGGCGTCCGCGAAGTGCCTGAAGCGAGCCCCGACGGTGCGGCGGAGGGCGACGAAAAGGTGTCAGGGCGACGCAAAGGTGTCAGGAACCTTTTATTGACAAGTGCGAGGCGGTTGGCTAAGGTACCGCGTCATGGGACGAGCGTTGCGGGCAGCGACTGGCGGTATGGTGTTTCACGTCTTGAACCGCGGGAACGCCCGGGCGCGTCTCTTCCACAAGGCGGCTGATTACGCGGCGTTCGAGCGAATCCTCGGCGAAGCCAAAGAGCGCTAC
>JBGPMX010000309.1:0-6324 GCA_041487215.1 Planctomycetia bacterium
CGCTCGGCGCGATCACCTTCGCGGCCGCCGAATCGGGCCGGCGTTACGGAGCGAGCGACCTGGCGCTGGCCGAGGACGTGGCGCGCCGCGCCGCGCTGGCCGTGGACAACGCGCGGCTATTCCACGAGGCGCAGGAAGCGGTGCACGCACGCGACGACTTCTTGTCGATTGCATCACACGAGCTGCGCACGCCGCTCACGTCCCTGCTCCTGCTCACGCAGATTCTCCTGCGCGCCGTGCGCCAGGGCTCGCTCGCCACCATCCCGCACGACCGGGCCCTGAGCATGCTTGAGACGTCCGAGCGGCAGACCAAGGAGCTGGCCAAGCTGATCAACGACCTGCTTGAGATCTCGCGGCTTATCCACGGCCGGCTCGAGCTGCACTTCCAGCAGGTCGACCTTTCGACGGTGGTGAACAACACCGTCAAGCAGGTCGGCGACGAGCTGGCCGCCGCGGGGTGTGCCACGACCGTGCGGATCGATGGCCCGGCCGAGGGACGCTGGGACCGCGCGCGCATCGAGCAGGTGGTCAGCAAGCTGCTGATCAACGCCATGAAGTACGGCCGCGGCAAGCCGATCGCAGTGCGCGTGGACACGGACGAGTCTACGGTACGACTGACCATCGAGGACCAGGGGGTGGGCATCGCGCCGGAGCAGGTCGAGCGGATCTTCGCACGCTTCGAACGCGCCGTAACCGGTCAGCAGACGACCGGCGGGCTCGGGCTCGATCTGTACATCGTGCGCCACATCATCGACGCGCACGGCGGCTCGATCCGAGTCACGAGCGAGCCGGGCCGGGGGTCGGTATTCACGGTGGAGTTGCCGCGCGAAAAACCGGCCACGCCCGTGCGCGACAGCGCGAAGGAGTGAGTGTCCTTGCCAAAAACTGGCGTTGTCGCGAACCAGCGCCTCTGCTAGATTCCCGCCGCACTCGACCCATCGCAGAGCCGTTCGGCGACCCATCCGCGGCTCGAGCACAACACCGCTGGCGGTCCAAGAGAAAGGAGTCTCTGGAGATGCACAGGATGTTGCAGACGGCTGCGTGCGGCGCCGCGGTGCTCCTTCTGCTGGCCGGTCCCATGCCCGCGCACGCGGGCGGGCGCTGGTCCTTCAACCTGGGCCTGTGGGGCCCGCCGCCGGTTTACGTCGCTCCCCGACCGTACTATTACGATCCGTACCCGCCGCCGGTGGTATACCGGCGCGTCTACGTGGTCGATCCGCCCCCGGTGTACGTGACCCCCCCGCCCGTCATGGCACCCGCGCCCGAACCCGCGCCGGCGACCAGCGCCCGGCCGAAACCGCCGGACCTGGTGCTCCAGAAGATCGGCAACCTGCACAGCGACGATTCCGACGTGCGCGAGCAGGCGGCCAAATGGCTCGGCGCGGTGCGCGATCCGCGCGCCCTGCGGCCGCTCACCGAAGTGCTCGAGCACGACCTGGACCATGACGTGCGCGAGGAGGCCGCGCGGTCGCTTGGCCTGATCGGCGGCACCTACGCCGAGCAGGCGCTCGAGGCGGCGAGACAATCCGACCCGTCCAGCGACGTGCGGCACGCCGCGTCCAAGGCGCTTGCCCGGATCGCCAAGGAATCGAACAAAACCGCGACGCGCTGACAGCCCGACCCTGCAAGCATGAAGAGGCGTTGCTGCCGGCCGCCCGCCGGAACACGGGCGGTCGGCAATTTTTTTTGCGCCTTTGGATGGGTGACCGGCTGACCCGGCCGGACCTCGGAGCCGGATGTTTAACCCCTACCCCGATCGTAACCAAAGCGTAGCACGATCGGGGTGGGCGCCGGAGGTGACGCATGGCCGGGCCGTGTCTGGCGCGCACGCCGTCGGCGTAAGTGTAGGCGGGTCTCTCCGAGACCCGCTGCAGCGTTTCGGAGAAACGCTGCTACACTGGGTTGGGTCGGCGGGTCAAAAGGTCCACATTCACTGCCCCTGAATGGGGCGTGGCGACGGCGGCGGCGGCGGTTCGTGCCAGACGAACGTTGGCTGGTAGGCAACCGCCAGCTGGGGCGTCTCGGTCCGCACGCCACCGGCCAGCTTGGAGCGGAGCAGGGCGTCGAGCATGCCGCTGGTGAGCAGCGTCCGCTCCACCGGCCAGGTCGGCCGGCCGGTGTGCATCATCTGCTCGATCCCCTGGACCAGGAACGTGAAGTGGCCGAACGGCCTTGCCTCTTGCGTCCAGAACTGCGTCGCGGTGGGCTCGGGCTTTTTGCCGTCGCGCCACGCGATGCACCACTCGTCGTTGACTGGATTGAGCGTCAGGATCGCGCCGCGCAAGCCGTCGCGGTACTCGATGAGGAACAGGACCGGGTCCTTCACCGCTTCTTCGAGCGGTCCGCGCAGGCGGTCCTTGTGCTCGCGGCGGCCGAGCGCGGCCTGGAACAGCTCGAGGTCGAATCGGCCCGCATCGCGTGCACGCCATACGGCTGGCCCCGCCAGGCACTCGACGGCCGCCACGCCGGTCTCGCCCCCGCGGCGCCGCTCGGCCAGGCACTGCAGCATCTCGAGCGCGTGGAAGCCGTAGGCGTCGAGCGTGTGGTAGGAGATGCCGACGGCCTCGGTCATGGCCGCCCCGAGCTCGACATCCGCCGGTGGCCGCCGCCACAGCCCGGGCAGCGACGAGCCGGCCATGAACGGGATCTTGAGCTCGCGTGCCGTGTCGACCATCCACTTCGCGTCCGACCAGTCCCAGGACAGGTGCTTGTCGGAGAAAACCGGCACGACCCGTCCGCTGCGACGGAACACGTTCACGGTTTCCTGGAAGAACCGCCGCCGTGGGTACATGACCTGGCCCGTTTCCGACACCGGGTAGTTGCCGTGTTCACCGATCAGCAGGACGCCGTCGACGGCCAGCTCGTGTCCGCCGCGCGTGAGCGCCTCGGCGATCGTGGGGTAGATGGGGACGCCGTGCTCGGCCGCCAGCCGCCGGCTGATGTCCCCCTCGGGCACCTGGTCCGTGTAGAGGCTGACCAGTTCCAGGTCGGGCCGGGGTCCTTTACCGTCGAGCGTGTAGGTTTCGAGAAGCCGGCTGACGATGACGTCCGCGTGTGAGTTGTGCGTGTAGACGGTCACGGCCGCCGCGACTTTCTTGCGTGGCCGGTCCTCGTCCGCACGCGTCCGCAGCGCGCGGGGCAGGGCGGCGGCCGCGGCGATCGCGCCGGCGGCGTGCAGAAAACGGCGCCGTGAACCGCGGGATGAAGATGCCCGACGATGGGAACGGCGCTGGTGCATGGCGATGAGCCTCCTTAGGGCCGCTTATTGTAGAGCAGTGCACCGACGTGGTGTCCTGATTTGTGGGTTCCGGTGAAAAAGGCTGGCACGCCCGTAGTCTTCGAAACGCGTGCTCATGGCAGCTCGGCCGGCATGCGCTTCGCCAAGCCTCGGGGGCGTGCCGTCGAAATCAGCACCCTACCGTGCCGTCGGTACTGGGTCGGTGTGAGGAATAACCCCCCGTGTCCCCCCTTAGCAAGGGGGGGAAGGGGGGTTTCAGCCCAAACTGACACACTACCGCGCCGTCAAACCTGTTGACATTCCGGCGTCGACGCCTTAGCCTGATCTTGCGGAACACGACTGAGACGCTGCCCATTATCCTGCCCGAGAGCGTTTGTTGGTGCTGAGTGCGTCTACCAAAAACCGCAAGGTCGAGCTGGAGCCAAGAAACGTTGGCCTGCCGGGCGGTTTTGTCAGGTAGTCTCAAAGCGTTCACACTCGTGGCACGACGAATGCTTGACTGAAGTCCTGCCCGGAGAGTTGCTCGCAACCCAGACCGAGCCCCGCAGGAGAGTCATCGCGCGCAAGCGGTGACCACGCCGAACCTTACCATCCACCGACGCTGCAAGGAGACCCGCATGAAGACCGACGCCATCAAGGGTACATGGTACGACGACCCGGCCCACTTTCGTCGCCCCACGCGCCGCAGCTTCATGCAGATCGGCGTCGTCGGCGGGCTCGGCCTGTCGCTCGACGGGTTCTTCCGCATGCAGAGCGCCCAGGCGGCCGAAGCCGGGGAGGATCCGAGCAAAACGGCGCCCGCCAAGTCGATCATCCACATCTTCCTGCCCGGCGGCATGGCGCACCAGGAGTCGTTTGATCCCAAGCCGTACGCGCCGATCGAGTACCGCGGCGAGATGGGAACCGTGTCGACCAAGATTGCGGGCGTCGTGTTCAACGAGCTGCTCAAGAACACGGCAGCGATCGCCGACAAGATCACCGTCTGCCGCGGCATGACGCACGGCGAGGCCGCCCATGAACGCGGTACCCACAACATGTTCACGGGCTACCGGCCCAGCCCGGCGCTCCAGTTCCCCAGCATGGGGAGCGTGGTGTCGCACGAGTTCGGGCCGCGCAACAACCTTCCGCCCTACGTCTGCGTGCCCAGCCAGCCCACGACGTACGCCGGCCCCGGCTACTTGAGCTCGGCGTTTTCGCCGTTCAGCCTGGGCAGCGATCCGGCGAACGGCAATTTCACCGTGCAGGACCTGGCCCTGCCCAGCGGCGTCGACGCCAAGCGTTTCACGACGCGCCGCACCATCCTCGAGGCGGTCAACTACCACTTCGCGTCGAAGGAGAAGTCCGACAACCTGGACGCGACCGACACGTTCTATCAGCGTGCTTACAGCCTGCTCAGTTCGGAGAAGGCCCGCGAGGCGTTCAACATCAACGCCGAGCCCGCGGCGGTGCGCGACGAGTACGGCCGCAACGCCGCCGGGCAGCGCATGCTGATGGCGCGGCGGCTGGTGCAGGCGGGCGTGCGCTTCGTCTCGCTCACCTACGGCGGCTGGGACATGCACAACCAGATCCGGCCGAGCATGCAGGGCCAGATGCCCGCGTTCGATCAGGCGTTCGCCACGCTGATCCGCGACCTCGAGCGGACCGGCCTGCTCGATGAAACCGCGGTCATGGTTTCCTCCGAGTTCGGTCGCACGCCGAAGATCAACGGCACCGCCGGCCGCGACCACTGGCCCAAGGTGTTCAGCGTCGTGCTCGCCGGCGGCGGCATCAAGAAGGGCTTCATCTACGGCAGCTCCGACGCGACGGCCTCCGAACCCGAGGACGATGCGCTCACGGTCGAAGACCTCGCCTTTACCGTCTATCACCAGCTGGGCATTCACGCGGAGAAGAAGCTGATGGCACCGGGCAACCGGCCCATCGACATCGTGCGCGACGGGAAGTTGCGCAAGGAACTGCTCGCGTAGGCCCGCGCGATGAAGAGGATCCGCATGCCCCGCCTGTTGTCCCTCTCCCGCTCCGCGTTCGCGCGGCTGCTCGCCGCCGCCGTCGCGGGCCTCGTT
This sequence comes from Planctomycetia bacterium, assembly GCA_041487215.1. GTDB lineage: Bacteria > Planctomycetota > Planctomycetia > JALXBF01 > JBGPMX01 > JBGPMX01. The sequence continues at coordinate 5,299 of JBGPMX010000309.1, forward strand.
GCGCTCAGCGCGCCCGCGCTCGCCGCGTCCCCCGCACTGGGCGGTATCGCGCCGCGCGGCGGCCAGCGCGGCACCGAGCTCGCCGTGCTCTTCAACGGCGCCCGGCTCTCCGACGCCCAGGAAATCCTCTTCTACTCGGCCGGCTTCGCGGTGACCAAGCTCGAAGTCGTCAATGATGGCCAGGTCAAGGCGACCGTGAAGATCGCGGCGGACTGCGTGCTGGGGGAGCACGCCATGCGCGTCCGCACCGCCACCGGCATCTCCGAGCTGCGCACGTTCTACGTCGGCGCCCTGCCGAACGTGGACGAGAAGGAGCCGAACAGCGAGTTCACCAGCCCGCAGAAGATCGATCTCAACGTGACGGTGAACGGCGTGGTCGACAACGAAGACGTCGACTACTACGCGTTCCAGGCCAAGAAGGGGCAGCGCGTCACGGCCGAGATCGAGGGAATGCGGCTGGGCACGACCGTGTTCGATCCCTACGTGGCGATCCTGAACTCGAAACGCTTCGAACTCGATGCGTCGGACGACACCGCCCTGGTTTGGCAGGACGCGGTGGCGAGCGTGGTCATCCCTGAAGATGGCACTTACATCGTGCAGGTGCGCGAGAGCGCCTACGGTGGCAACGGCGCGTGCCAGTACCGGCTGCACGTCGGCACCTTCCCGCGCCCGACGGCTACGCTGCCCGCGGGCGGCAAGCTGGGCGACGAGGTCGACGTGAAGTTCCTCGGCGACGTAACCGGCGAGTTCGTGCAGAAGATCAAGCTGCCGGCGGTCCGTCCCGACCGCTTCGGCATGCTGCCCGTGTTTGCGCAGGACGCCGGCGGCATCGCCCCTTCGCCGAACGCGTTCCGCCTGTCCGACTACGGCAACGTCGTCGAGGTCGAGCCGAACAACGGGTTCGAACAGGCGACGCGCGGCGAGCTGCCGCTTGCGTTCAACGGCGTGATCAGCCAGCCGGGCGACATCGACTTCTTCCGCTTCACCGCCAAGAAGGGGCAGCGCGTCACGGCCGAGATCGAGGGA
>JBGPMX010000310.1:0-6309 GCA_041487215.1 Planctomycetia bacterium
CATTGCCAGTCTGATGCCGCCGGCGTAGCCGTCCGTGTGGAGCGACCGTATAAGCTGCACGGAATCCCGGGGCGACGCCCCCGTGTCGGTCCGGCGGGTGCGGCGCCACGTCGCATTTATAACATACACGCATCGAGCGTAGGCGCGTTCCGCGGTCACGGCGGAACCGCCGTGGGAGGTGGCATGCTGCCGATCTGGAGCCCCGAGCACGCACAGCTGTTCTTCGAAACGGTTGTGACGCTGGCGACCGCTCTGGCCGCGGTGTGCAGCTCGCTGCTGGTGTGGCGACGTTACTGATCTGGTCCCTGTTCCCACCGCTCGGGCACGCCCGCCGGACGCGGGATCGTGCAAGCGGCAGCGATAGATCTGGAGGAACGCGATGTCCGGAGCCGAGAGCGCATTCCCCGTCGTGCTGTTCGTGGCGGTGATGCTCGTGGTCGCGGCCGTCATCGACGGCTGGAAGCTCAAGGTGCCCAACTGGCTGACGTTCCCGTTCGTGATCACCGGATGGGCCTACCACCTGGCGACCGGCGGACTGCACGGCCTCGGCAGCAGCCTGCTCGGTACGGGCCTGGGGCTGGGTCTCCTGCTGGTCCCGTACGTTGTCGGCGGCATGGGCGCCGGGGACGTCAAGCTCTTCGCGGGAGTCGGCTCGTGGATGGGGGCCGCCGTCACCTGGGGCGCCTTCTGCGTCTCCACGGTCATCGGCGGGGTACTCGCCATCGGCCTGGTCGCCTATCACAGCCTGCGCGCCCGTGATTGGGGCGTGCTGTGGCGGAACTGGGCGCGGTTCCAGATGGTCAGCGTCGAGCTGGCGACGATCCGCAATCCCGGACAGCTCGCCGAGCTGGCCGCCGCCCGAAAACCGTCGGCGATGCTGCTCCCCTACGGCATCCCGCTTGCGATCGGAACGATCGGATACATGTTCTGGGCGGGCCTTCTATGAACCATACCAAACCGTCGATCCGCCGGCTCGGGACGCGAGGCGGGGAAGCGGGGAGCGCCGCGGTGGAGTTCGCGGTCGTCTGCCCGCTCCTGTTCGCCATCCTGCTCGGCCTGGTGGAGTTCGGACGCGTGATGATGGTCCAGCAGACGCTGGTGTCGAGCGCGCGCGAGGCGTGCCGCGTCGCCGTGCTCCCGGGCACAACCAAGCAGGACGTCATCGACCGCGCGAACAGCTCGCTCAGTGCGGCCGGCATCAGCGGTCACACCATCACAATGAAACCAGATCCCCCGTCGAGCGCCGCAGAAGGATCGCCTGTAACCGTCACAATCCAGGTTTCTTTCAGCAACGTCACCTGGCTCCCGACGCCGATTTACCTCGGTGGCAAGATCCTCATCGCGTCGAGCGTCATGCGGCGCGAATGGAATTAGCGGCGTAACCCCTCTGCCGTCCCCGAGCCGATCATGAAACCGAAATCCCTGATGCTGCTGCTCGTAGCGGGCGGCTGCGGCCTCGTCGCCGCGTTCGCCGTGACCCAGCACCTCGCTGGCAACCAGCCGGCGCCGCCGCCCCAGGAACCGCGCAAGACCGTCGTCGTCGCGGTCAAGCAGCAGGAAGCCGGGACTATTCTCAAGCCCGAGATGGTCAAGCTGATCGAGCTGCCGACCAACGCCGTCCCCGAGGGGAGCTGCACCAGCCCGGAGCAGGTGACCGGCGAGACCCTGCGGGTGCCGATCTTTCCGGGCGAGGTCGTGATCGAGGCGAAGCTCCACGGCGAGAACACGATCGCCGCGCTCGTGAACAAGCTTCCCCCCGGCACGGTCGCCGGAACCGCCAGCATGAAGAAGGCCGACGCCCCCAACGCGGGCATCAAGCCGGGGGACCACGTCGACGTGCTCTGGATTCCCGGATCGCCGGTGTCGAGATCGCTCACCCAGTCCCCCCCCGAGCTCGTGCTCCAGAACGTCGAGGTCCTGGCGGTGGACGGCAAGATCAGCGCGGATGCCAGCGACGCAAGCAGCTCGAGCTCCTCGAGCGCCGAGCAGAACTTCACGCTGCTGCTGACGCCCAAGCAGAACCGGCGGCTGATCACGGCCGGCGAGAGCGGCAAGATCCGCCTTCAGCTGCGCAGCAAAGCGGACAACGACTCGCTGCCCGCTGAGGAGATCGACGACGCGCGGTTCCAGATGCTCATGGGTCTGCGCGCGGTCGAGGTGGCAGACGCGAACCGGCTCCCCAAGTCCGACGCGTTCGAGATCCAGTTCATCCGGGGCTCCGAGGTCAGCGGCGACCGGTCGGAAACCGCACCGCCCGCACGCAAGCCGGCTGCCGGCCGGCAATAGGACTTAGCCTGAGCCCCGGCGTACTTTTTTGATCCACGAGGTGTAGGGATGCACCACTCGTCTCCACGCAGGGTAGCCTGGGCGGCCGCCCTGGCCGGCCTGTTTCTGGTTTCCAACCCGGTGTTCGCGCAGAGCGGCGTCTTGCGCGCCACGGCGGACGGATTCTTCAAGGCGCTTAACCCTCCGGCGGCGTCGCAACAGCCGCCGGCGGAGACCGCGCCGGCTCCCGCTGCCCCGGACAGCGAGACCATCTCCATCCCCGCGGACACCCGCAAGCTCACGCTCACCGTCGGCCAAACCACGATCGTGCGGTTCCCCGTCCAGCCGAAGACCGTAGTGATCGACAAGCCGTCGATCATCGACGCCAACAAGAACCCGAAGAACGCGCGGGACCTGATCATTACCGCGAATACCACCCCCGGCATCGCGGCGATCGACGTGGAGGACCGCGAGGGCCACGGCCACCACATCGACATCACCGTGCTCGCCGACGTCGGCCCGCTCCAGCAGGTGCTCGATCGCATGTACCCCAACGCGAGCATCCATGTCATCCCCACCGGGGAGCACGGCATCGCGGTCACGGGATTCGTCGAGAGCGCGCAGGACGTGGACCCGATCATGGAGACCGCGAAGCAGTACGAGCCGAGCGCGATCAACGCGATCCAGGTCGTCGGGCCGCAGACGGTGCAGCTGCGCGTGCTGATCGCCGAGGTGTCCCGTACGAAGCTGCGCGAGCTCGGTTTCAACTTCGTGCGCGGCGATTCGAACAGCTACTTCACGAGCTCGATCGGTGGCCTCATCACCGTAGGGAGCGTGAGCACGCCCCCGCCCAGCGTGACCTTCAACCAGAAGGACAACTTCACGTTCGGCACCATTGGGAACCAGCACATCTTCCGGGGCTTCCTGGAGGCGCTCAAGCAGGAGGGGCTCGCGAAGATCTACGCCGAGCCGACCATCATCGCCAAGTCCGGGCGCACGGCCAGCATGATCATAGGCGGCGAGTTCCCCATCGTCGTTCCCGGCCAGCAGGGGACGTTCTCGGTCGAGTTTCGCGAGTATGGCAACCGCGTGGAGTTCGTCCCGGTCGTGCTCGGCGGCGGCCGAATTCACCTCGAGGTACGCCCGGAGCTCAGCGAGCTCGATTACGCCAACGGCGTGATGTTGCAGGGCTTTACCATCCCGGGCCTCAAACAGCGCCGGGTCGACACCGCAGTCGAATTACGTACAGGCGAGACATTCGCGGTGGCCGGACTGCTCAGCACAACCGATACGGCCACGACCAACAAGGTGCCGTATCTCGGGGATCTGGCGATCATCGGAGCGGCGTTCCGCACGGTGAGTTACCAGCGGGAGGAAAAAGAACTGATCATCATGGTGACACCGGAGTTAGTGGAGGCGATCCCGCCCCACGAAAGGCCTTGCGCGTATCCGGGCAGCGAGTCGACGCCTCCGGCGAACCGTGAACTATTCTTTCTGGGGCGTGTCGAGAACGAGGCCTGCACCCCGTGCGAGATCGCTCGACGCGGTCCGCTGGCCGCCGGCGTTGCGATTCCCGCGGCGGCGGCCGCTCCCGACACGACGAACGAACGGCCTGTGCAGGAGGCGAGCAAGCGGGCCACCCGGACGATGGAGCCCCGCGCAACGCCGCCAGCCTCGGTGGACGTCTCCGCCCGCCCCGAAGCACGCCGGCCGGAAAGTTTCCCCGCCGGGTTGCTCGGCCCCCTGGGCTACGACGCCGGGCGCTAAAGCGATGGAGGTACCAGGCGCATGCAGTCGGTTCTGCGGATGGTTCTGCTGGATCCGTGCTCGGACTCCCGCGAGAGCCTGAAAAGAATGCTCGCGGACATGGATCCCGTCTGGGTCGAGGCGGACTGCCCGCGCTACGACCAGTTCCCGGAGATCCTCTCCCAGACCACCCCGGACATCGCGGTCATCGGCATCGACAGCGACCCCGTGCAGGGGCTGGAGATGGTCGCCGAGACACTGCGGGCCCATCCCAAGACGCGCGTCTTCGTCACTTCGAGCGTGAGCGACAGCCAACGCATCCTCCAGGCGATGCGCTCCGGGGCGCACGAGTATCTCACCAGCCCGGTCCAGATCGACGACCTGCTGCTGGCGCTCGACCGCGTCCGGCAGTCGCGCGGCCAGAACGGCGCGCGTACCGGCGAGTCTATGGTGATCGCGGTGACCGGCATGGTCGGGGGCGTCGGCTCCACCTGCATCGCCGTGAACCTCGCCTGCGCCCTGGCCGCCGACCTGAGCCGCCGCGTCGTCCTGGTCGATCTGGACATGGTTCTGGGCGACGCGGACGTCTGCCTGGATATCGTGCACAACTACACGCTGCTCGACCTGGTCGAAAACATCAACCGCCTCGACTTCACGCTGCTCAAGCGCTCGCTCGTGCGGCACAGCTCGGGGGTCTCCTTCCTGCCGCACCCGAGCAGCCTCGCCGAGATTTCGCGCATCCGGCCGGACAGCCTCAAGCGCGTGATCGGGCTACTTAAGGCGACTTTCACTCACGTAGTGCTGGACCTGTCCAACGGGTTCCGCGAGACGGATATCGCGGCGATGCAGGCGTCGGACACGGTGCTCTTGATCTCCCAGCTCAATGTCTCCTGCCTGCGCAACCTGAGCCGCCTGTTCAAGGCGCTCGAGGGATCCGACGGCATGGTGGACCACATGAAGGTCGTGCTCAACCGGGTGGGCGCCAAAGACCTGAACATCCCGGTGGAAAGGGCCGAGGAGGCGATCGGGCGCAAGGTGTTCTGGCAGATCCCCAACGATTGGCAGACCATCACGTCGTCGCGCAACGGCGGCGTGCCCCTGGTGCTGCACTCGCCGAAATCGAAGGTCGCGGTGTCGATCAACGCGCTGGCGGACGATCTGGGCGGGGACGGCAAGCGCGAACCGGAGAAGGCATCCAACGGCAAGCGCCGCGGGCTGTTCGGTCTGCTCAGCTAATCCCGCGCGAACGTCGCACACCACCGAACCAGGTCAAGCCGGAGCCGAGCGATCGGGTCGAGAGCTTGAGTGCTATGGGGTGCAGTAAACAGGAGCAGAGCACGGCATGACACGACTCAGCGATCCTTTTGCCGCGAGCGGCCTCAGCGACTCCGCGCCGCGCGGCGCCGGGCCGGACGCCGCGCAGGCCTTCGACACCCTCAAGCGGCAGATCCACAGCCGCCTGGTCGACAAGCTCGACCTCTCGCGCGTCAGCGACATGGAGGGGGAACGCCTGCGGCGCGAGATCCGGCTCGTCGTCGAGCACCTCTGCGATACCGAGAACCCGATGCTCAACCGGTCGGAGCGCGACCGGCTCGTGGAGGAGGTGCTGGACGAGACGTTCGGCCTCGGGCCGCTCGAGGTCCTGCTCAAGGACGCGTCGATCAGCGACATCCTGATCAACGGCCCGAAGCACATCTTCGTCGAGCGCCGCGGCCGGCTCGAGCGTACCGACGTCACGTTCCGGGACAACGACCACCTCATGCAGATTATCGACCGCATTGTCTCCAAGGTCGGCCGGCGCGTCGACGAGACGTCGCCCATGGTCGACGCCCGGCTCACCGACGGCTCGCGCGTCAACGCGATTATCCCGCCGCTGGCCCTGGACGGCGCGTCGGTGTCGATCCGCCGCTTTGGCACCAAAGCGCTCAAGACCGAGGATCTGCTCAACTTCAAGGCGTTCACCAAAGAGATGATCATGTTCCTCGAGGCGTGCTGCAAAGGCCGCCTGAACATGATCATCTCCGGCGGCACCGGCTCGGGCAAAACGACACTGCTGAACACGCTGTCGAGCTTCATCCCGCTCAGCGACCGCATCGTGACGATCGAAGACGCCGCCGAGCTCCAGCTGCAGCAGCCGCACGTGGTGCGGCTCGAGACCCGCCCGCCGAACATCGAGGGGCGTGGCGAGGTGACCGCGCGCGACCTGGTGCGGAACTCCCTGCGTATGCGGCCCGACCGCATCATTGTGGGTGAGGTTCGTGGTGGTGAGGCGTTTGACATGATGCAGGCGATGAACAC
>JBGPMX010000311.1:0-6279 GCA_041487215.1 Planctomycetia bacterium
CGCGTTGTGCACGCCGAGGCCGACGGCCTTCCCGGCCTGGTCGTCGACCGCCTGGGGGACACACTGTCGGCGGAGGCGTTCAGCCTGGGCATGTTCCAGCGTGCCGGTGGAATCATGGATCGCTTGGCGACCGCCTGCGGAACACGGCACACGATCCTGCGGGTCGACGAACCGATGCACGGGCGCGAGGGGTTCCTAACCGACGCGATCCGAAGCCCCGAGATGCCAGACGCCACGATCATCAGCGAGCACGGCACGCGGTTCCGCGTGCGGTTCCGCAGTGGTCACAAGACCGGCTTCTTTTGCGATCAGCGGGACAACCGCCGCCGGCTGGCCGAACTCGGCCAGGGACGCTCGGTGCTGGATCTGTGCTGCTACACCGGCGGGTTCGCGGTGCAGGCCAAGCGGCTGGGCGGGGCGGGCGAGGTCACCGGTGTGGACCTGGATGAGGACGCCGTGGCGCTGGCGACCGAGAACGCGCAGCTGAACCAGCTGCGCATCCGCTTTGTGCACGCCGACGTTTTCGCCTACATGCGCGACATGCTGGCGACCAGCCGCGCGTACGATATTGTGGTGCTCGATCCGCCGAAGCTGATCCGCTCGCGGCGCGAGATCAGAGAGGGGACGCGCAAGCACTTCGACCTGAACCGGCTGGCGCTGCGGCTGGTTCGCCCCGGCGGCATCCTGCTCAGTTGTTCCTGTTCCGGGCTGCTGCCGGAAGGCGAGTTCCTGCGTCTGCTGAACGCCGCCGCACGCCAGGCGGCGCCGCCCGAAGAAGCCGCGCGCGGCACACGGCCGGGTCGATCGCTCCAGATCCTCGCCCGCACCGGAGCCGCTCCCGACCACCCGGTGTCACCGGATTGTCCGGAGACCGAGTACCTCAAGGCCGTCTGGCTGCGTGTGCTGTGATCGATGAACCCGAGGGGAATCCGCGTGAAGCTCGCGCTCTCGGTCCGCATCGCCGAGACGGCGGCCAAGGACCGGCTGACCTTGCCGTTTCATGATCTGGCCGCGCTTGCGCGCCGCGACGGCTATCATGCCGTCTGCCTGCGCCCGTCCGTAGTTGGTGCGGCCACGCCACGGGCCGATCAGGAGGCGGCGCGGCGCACGCTTGACGAGCTCGGGCTGGCCGTCTCGATGGCGACGACCGATCTCTCGGTGCCGCTTAACAACGAGCACGGGCCGGATTGCCTGCGTGATATCGATCCGCACCTGGACGCCGCCGCGGCGCTGGGCACCGACCTCATTCGCGTGTGCCTGAAGAACGACGACGACATCGCGTGGGCGCAACGGGCGGCGGATCAGGCGCGCGAGCGACGCATCCGCCTGGCCCACCAGTGTCACACCGACAGCCTGTGCGAGACCGTGTCCGGATGTCTCGAGACACTGGACCGCATCGGCCGGCCGAACTTTGGGCTGATCTACGAGCCGGCCAACCTGATGCTCTGCGGCGAACCGTACGGGCCCGATGTCCTGCGCCGGCTGGCGCCCTACATCATGAACGTATACGTGCAGAATCACCGGCTGAATTCGCAGGGCAAGTCGGTGATTCTCACGCGGGCACACGGCGACGTGCGTTACGATTTGATCCCGCTCTGGGCGCCCGGCGGCGTGGCCTTCCGCCGCGTTTTCGAGGGTCTTGCGGCGATCGCGTACGATGGGTATGTCACGGTGCACCAGGCCTACGCCGAGATCATGGGTCCGCAGGAGGCCGCGTCGCGCTCGGCGGAGTTCCTGCGCTCGGTCGCGAACTTCGCCCCGCCGGTCGGAGCCCCGTGACGCGGTCGGTCCCTTCAACGGGCCCGCTTTCAGGAAGTTCCCATGACCATCGTTCGATACGACGCCGGTTTGTCGCAACGGATCGATTCGACCGCGGTCGAGCGAATTGCCGGGGGGCATGAGTTCACCGAGGGGCCCGTCTGGCACCCCGATGGCTATCTCCTGTACAGCGATATCCCCGCCGATCGCATCTGCTTCTGGGCCGGCGAAGGCGTAAAGACGTTCCGCAGGCCGAGCGGCCATTCGAACGGTCTCTCCTTGGACCGCCAGCTTCGCCTGGTCGCCTGCGAGCACGGTACGCGCCGGGTCTCGCGCACCGAGCCGGATGGTGCTCGCATTACCGTCGCGGACCGGTTCCAGGGAAAACGGCTGAACAGCCCGAACGATGTGGTGGTGCGCTGCGACGGCTCCATCTTTTTCACGGACCCGCCGTACGGTTGCCCCGACGACGCGCGCGAGCTCAGCGTGCAAGGGGTCTACCGGGTGTCGCCCGACGGCAAGTTACATCTCGAGGTGGACAGCATGGAGCGGCCGAACGGGCTCGCGTTCTCGCGCGACGAATCGGTGCTCTACGTGGACGATAGCGCACGCAGGGAGGTCCGTGCCTTCGATGTCCGTTCCGACGGCAGCCTGTCGAGCGGCCGGCTATTCGCCGAGATGCGCTCGGACGCCGACGGGAGTCCGGACGGAATGAAGCTCGATATCGAGGGAAGGCTATTCGTGACCGGTCCGGAAGGGGTCTGGACGTTCGACCCGGACGGCCGGCGGCTCGGCGTCCTGGTGACCCCGGAGAAGCCGTCCAATTGCTGCTGGGGCGACGCCGACCGCCAGGCGCTTTACATCACGGCACGCTCGTCGGTGTACCGCATCCGGATGAAAGCGCCCGGGCTGGTGGCCTGGTGATTTGCGGCTGCGAACGCCGGGACCAAGCCGTGCCAGGGGAGCGAAGCTCCGGCCGGGCACGGCCAAGACATGTCGTCGCACCACTCCACTACAGCCACCCCAAGCACCGGGTGGAATGAAGGCCTGCGCTACGAGGCTAGTCGTCGTATTTCACCACAAGCTTGCGGCCGTGGTCCTTCCAGTCGATCTTGACCTCGTACTTTCCGTAATCGAGCTTCATGTCGCCGTCGTGGTAGACCTTGACCCGCTCACGGCCGCACACGGGAACGCGCACACAGACCTCAACGGTGCAGCACGAACAGGGGCGGGTCACAGCGACCATTTTCTCGATGCTGCACGGAGCCGGACACCCCTTGTAATGGACCGTCGGCGGGCAGGTGTACTTGCCGCAACCGATTTCGACCATCACGGGCGGTACTGCCGGCATTTCTTCCGGCGTCGGTGCCTGATGTCGCGCCCCCGCCAACACCACCACGGACAGCACACCGGCCAATCCCGCGAACAGAGGTCTCGTCATGATTGGTCTCCTGGGCTCGTGAACCGAACTGCGGCCCCGTACGAAGGGGCATCCCGCTGCCACTAGCATGGAATACACACTCACACTCTAGCGAAGCAGGTGCCAAACTCAACTGGCCCGGTGCAACGAAATCTGTCCTCGTCGGACCGCCGGCGTTCTATCACACTGCCTGCCAGGGACTTGAGGAAGCGTGCGCATCATGGCTCGCCGTGTACGCTCGTACGCCCCGGCAAATCCTCGCGCCGGGCCCCTGCCCTATCTCCCTGCCAGCTGGCGCTACCCGAGCCGACGGAAGATTTGATGAATGCCGGATCTGGCGTTCGCCGATGATGGAAGCGTCCGAGCGGCCAGAACAAGACGGGTGCCGGGGAACCGCCCCGCTGCCCGAGACGAAACCCAGGGGGGCGGGGGATCTTCCCCCGCGGCCGGCGCAACCGGCCCGATCGAGGTGGGGGGAAGGGACGCCCCAACCGGAGCCGAATCCGCCAAGGACCAGGCCCGGCCACCTCGGTGTGCAAGGGGAGCTAGCGCCCGCGAACCGGCCGGTTCATGACCGGCTGGGCGGAGGGTTCGAGTTCACCCGCAAGCCAAGGTCGCGCGCACCTGAGGGAGATGGATCTCCATCCGGTGTCGCGCGATCCGGCATTTCCGGTCAGTGCTCCCCGGCGTAGATCGTGCGCCCCCCGTCGACCGGCAAGCAGACCCCAGTCACGAACTCGTTCTCCGCAAAGAACAGCACCGCCCGGCCGATCACCTCGGGGCGTCCCGCCGACTGAACCAGCGTGGTGCGAGCGATGGCATCTTGTTCGCTTGCAGCCAATCCCTCGGGAAACATCACCGGGCCGGGCAGGATGGCGTTGACGCGGACGTGCGGGTTTCGCATGCCCAACTCGACGGCCATCGTCCGGGTCAGCGTCGGGATGGCGCCTTTCGATACGAAGTAGGCGGGATAGTTCGGGTACGGCCGCTCGGTTGCCCATTCGCCAATCGTAATAATCGAGCCCCCCTCAGGCTGTCCGACCATGACCAGGCCCGCCTGCTGCGTGCACAGGAACGTGCCGAGCGTGTTGATCTCGAAATGCGCGCGCACGTCGTCGGCCGTCACGTCCTCGAGCCGCCGCGCGTTCCAGATCGCAGCAGCGTTCACCAGGACATCGATCCGGCCGAACCGTTCCAGCGCAGCTCGGACCAGGCGCCGCACGTCGTTTTCCTGGGTAACGTCGGCCTGGACCGCGATCACCTCGGTGCCGCGCCCGCGCAGGCGAGCGACAGCTGCGTCGGCCGCGTCGCCCGATCGGTGGTAGTGCACGACCAGCGCATAGCCTCGCTCCGCGAGCGTGTCGGCCACCACATTTCCCACTCGACGCTTGCCGCTGCCCGTTACCAGCGCGACTCGGGCGGCCATGACGTGTCCTCGCTTTCAGCCGGACGGATCCAAGAGTCCGCGCTCGATAAAGTAGGATGGACAATCCTGTCCGTCGCACCGCTAGGACGGATCGTCCGCCCTACGCTTCGGTTCCGAGTCCGCGGGGGTGGCTGTGGCGGACTTCTGCGACCGCGAGGCCGCCTCGGGACGCCTTGCTTTTCTTGGCCGCATTTGACATAGTTCCGCCGCGCCGGAACGGCAACAACGGCAACCAGGTTAACAAAACGGCTGGAGTACCCGAAGACTTCCAAAGCGCAGTTCCTCGTCCGCCCCTCGTGATCCCATCACGAAGCGGTGGCCGCCGGCAGGGCATTTCGCGGAATTCTTCCGAAGCCGCTCGGAAGCAAAGAGCCGAGGAAACCCGCGTCGTCATGGATCGAGAAAGGATGCTCATGAATCTCCGCGCTCGAATCGCTCCCTTCGTGCTTGTCGCCCTGGGCGCCGCCACGCACGCCGCTAACGGTGACGACGAGGTCCGCGTGGGCGTCGGGGTGAGCGTCGGCAGGGCCGACGTGGCGGTGGCCGTGGAGGACGATGCGAGCGACGACCCGCCCGCGGTCACGGTGGAGAGCTTCCACGAGCCGCTCGATCCGTACGGTCGATGGATCGAGACCGTCAACTATGGCTGGGTATGGCACCCGCACGCGATGCCCGACGACTGGCGCCCCTACTCGTACGGTCACTGGGAGTGCACCGAGATGGGTTGGATGTTCGTCTCGGATCATCCCTGGGGATGGGCGTGCTACCACTACGGCCGCTGGCTGAACACGCCGGACAACGGGTGGGTGTGGCTCCCCGGCACGGTCTGGGCTCCCGCGTGGGTCGCGTGGCGCGCGGGCGGAGAGCACATCGGCTGGGCCCCGCTGCCCCCCGAACCTCACTATCGCCCGGCCTCGACAGTGATCGTCGAGGAGCGGCAGGTGCACCTGGACTTTGTCTTCGTGCACGGCCGCAGCTTCCAGGAACCGTGCCGGCCCGCCCTGTTCGTCCCGCCGGCCCAGCAGGTCAACATCATCAACCAGACGACCAACATCACGCAAGTGAACGTGGTGAACAACACGGTCGTCAACAACGGCCCTCAGGTCACGCAGGTCCAGAAGTTCGTGAACAAACCGGTCAAGGTGGTCAACGTCAGCGAAGTTCAGAAGACCGAGATCAACAATTTCCAGCAGGACGTTGCAAAGACGTCCCCCGAGAAGGCAGAGAGGATCGCCCGGACGACGTCGGCCGTGGAGAAGGGGACAACCGCGCGAGTCAACAAGGCTCGTGAGAAGTCGCCCGAGATTCGCCAGCGTGCAGCAATGATTGCGCCCAAGAACGAGAATGAGCGCGATCCGGAGCGACGGCGCAACGAGGCGAAGGGCGATGGCACCGCGGGCGGGCGAGCCAGTAACGGGTCCGATCGGGTGAACAGTGCGGCGGCTCGAGCGAACCCCGCCCGGGGAGCGGCCGCGACAGCCGGTGCACCCGTCGCGAACGGGATCACCGCACCGAACGCCGACGTGAAGGCAACGCAACCGAACGCCGAGGACGCTCGTGAGCGCGAACGGCGGCGCGGCCTGCGCGGTGGCGCGCCGCCCGCCGCCGGACCGGGGGACCAGCCGGGCAGCCGGGGAGGCCCGAACCCGTCGCTCGGGCGCACCGAGCCTGCCAC
>JBGPMX010000312.1:0-6270 GCA_041487215.1 Planctomycetia bacterium
AGGAGACGATGAGATTCAGGGGGGTGCAGGCAACGACACGATCCAAGGAGGGGTTGGTTCTGACCTGGTACTGGCTGGGCCTGGAGAGGACCAGGTCAATGCATTGACCCAGTGGGACGGGACCCGGGGCGGCCAGGACCGAGATACCATTCGCGGAGAATACGGGGACGATACGATCTACGGCAGTTTCTTCACGGACGACTCGATCGATGGCGGAGAGGGTGACGACACATTGCAGAGTACGGGTATACGCTTCGGGAACCCACCTGCCTTTCCGTTTGAGTATCCGTCCCTCGGCAATGACTCATTCAGAGGCGGTCCTGGGAGTGACCTATTCATTGTTGAGGATGAATTTCTGGCTCATATTTCAGATCTCACCAGCGAAGACACCGTCCAGGGACCGCCCATGCCCTATTGAGGGCATGGGCCATAGCATCCGGCAGTCCAACGGGGCTTCGCAAATCTGCGACTTGCTCGCCGGCGTCTCCCAAGGAATTGTTGATGGCACGGATTCGCAACTCAGCCGCCAGCGAGACAAATGAACTGACACGAATTCTTCTTGCCGGTCGGCCTTCCCGGTTTTTTCGTCTAACCCCCGCTTGCAGCCGAGACGGCTTCGGTTGACGCATTCCCAAATCCATCGCTTCGGTATACCATCTCGGTTGTTCGAGGCGGACCGGGGTTTGTCGGCTGGCCGGCTGAAGCGGCACGTTAGACCGCAGAAGACACAGCGTCCCGCTGGGATATTTTTCCGAACGTTCAGGACACACTTTGAGACGACACCTTACATGAATGACCTGCACACTCCGATCCCGGCCTGGAACCCGCTCGCCGCATTCGGGCTCGCACTCGGCGTCTTCGTGGCCGCGTTTCTCGCGGCGAGGGCCCTGCCCGAGTCGGTGACAACTCATTATCCGTGGGCCCGGCAAGCAGTGACCCAAGGGCTGATGGCGGCGGTCGCGCTAGGGGGGATGGCCGCTTCGGGGCGGCCGTTCGCCGAGTTCGGCTTCCGCCGCCCGGCGCCGGCCAAGGGCCATTTCATGCTGTGGGGGCTCGTGCTGGGCGCCGCGAGCACGGGCGTCATACTGGCGTTCGGCCTGCCAGGCATGCGGGGGCGCCTCGCCGCCTACGGCCTGCCCGGGTACGTGCTGTGGATTTGGGTAATCTCGAGCATTGTGGAGGAAGTCTTCTGCCGGGGCTGGTTTCAGTCGCTTGTGGCCGGGGTCGGCGAGAGCGACGCGCACGGCGAGCGCACGCGCGCGGCGGTCATGTGGAGTGCCGCGCTGTTTGGCGCCATGCATCTGCCGTTGCTGTTCGCCGGCGTCGACATCGCCGCGGTTGTGGTCATCGTGCTGTCGGTGACGGCGCTCGGATACGTCTGCGCGACGGCGCGCGCCCGGACGGGTAGCGTCCGTCCCGCCATCGCCGCGCACGTGATGTTCAACGTCGGCGGCTTTCTCGCGGGCGTGATCTACTCGATCGCCTACCGCGTTGCGACCGGGCACCTGCCGTCCCCATGAGATGCGCGGCGCGCGGCCAGCACGTAGCGTCCGGCCCAGGAGGGCGGTCGTGGCGTACTTTGACGATTTGCTTTCCCGCTTGGGGAAACCGGTGTCTTCCCTTGCTGGCGCGACGAAGTAGGCCGAACCAAACGCTGCACCGGACCGGGGCCGCCACACTGGTTTCGTGCGGCATCACGCTGTTGCAGGCGGCCCCGGCAGGTGAGCTTCGTCGTTATGCCTCAGATTCCCTTTCAACTCCGGTACAGCCTGAGCCGCTCTCAGCGGCTCGTACCGCATCTCCGTATCTTTGGTGTAGCACACGCGCTTTTCGTCGTGGTCCTGTTTACGTTTTTCGCCGTCCAAGGGGTCGTGTCAGTTGGTGCGCGAAGTTTCCTGGGCATTGCGGTGTTCGGGGGCCTCGCCCTAGCAATGTACTTGCTGCATCTTGGGCTATTCGTGGGGTTGTTGGATGTGCTGCTCGTCCGCGTTCGGAGCATGGATGTGATCATCGCAGACAATGCCGCTGGCATCATGGTTGATTCCGAACGCTGGTATTTGTTCCTCGACGGCATCAAGGACATGCGGAAGTATCGCCGCGACACGTGGACGATTCAGCATTGTAACGGCACCGTGCTGCACATCGCAGCGTCCGCGCTCAGTGAGGAGCAGATCGAGTACATTAGGAACGCCATGGAGCGCGGCCGAACACCGCAGGGGGTTCAAGCGGTGATCGAGCGAGGCAAACGGATCGAAGCAATCATGCGCGGCGAGCGCGAGGCATAGCGAATTGAGGATTGGAGCCCGCGCAGCCGGACCTCCAATCCGGGGTTCGAGAAGCCCGGTGGCCACAATGGGGCGCCGAGACTCATCGAGTCATCGTGCTGCTGCCGGAAGGCAAGGCAGCGGACTAGCACGGACGTTGCGATCCCGTTCGATCGTGCACCGCATTCGGCCATCCGTGGAAACGCTCCTGGAGACGGAACTGCATGCTGCAAGCGCGATTTTACATGTAGTAGTCGAAGTCCCGCTCGGTCTTGATCTTCCTGCGCACGCGGAAGATGTGCGCGGGAACGGCGGCGGGGTCGAGCCGCACGAAGTTCACTTCACCGTGCCAGAGGTAGCGCGCGCCGGTGAGCAGGTCGTGCACCTGGTACGTGCCGGAGTCGGGCAGTTCGAGCGCGCCGAGCGGGACACGCACCCAGCCGGATTGCACGTGGTGCGGATCCAGACTGACCACGACAAGGATGACGTTGCTCAGGTCGGGCGTGGTCTTGCCGTAGAAGAGCAGCTGATCGTTATCCGCCGGGTAGAAGCGCAGGGTCCAATCGTACTGCAGCGCGGGGTTCTCGCGGCGAATGCGGTTCACCAGGGCGATGAACTCGCGGATGTTGCCCGGCCGGTCCAGGTCCCAGGGACGCAGCTGGTACTTCTCGGAGTCTTGATACTCTTCGCTGCCGCGGATGGCGCGCGCCTCGCAGAGCTCGAAGGGAGGTCCGTAGATCCCGTAGGTCGCGCCCAGGGTTGCGGCCAGGACCAGCCGCATCATGAACGCGGGCCGCCCGCCGAACTGCAAAAACTCGTGCAGAATGTCCGGTGTGTTTACGAACAGGTTCGGCCGCATGGTTTCGCGCACGTCCGTTTGGGTTAGCTCGGTGAAGTACTCGATCAGCTCGGTCTTGGTGTTGCGCCAGGTGAAGTAGGTATAGGACTGCGTGAAGCCGGTCTTGGCCAGGTAGCGCATGACTTTGGGCCGCGTGAAGGCTTCGGCGAGCAAGATAGTTTCGGGGTGCTCGTGCTCGATCGAGCGGATCAGCCACTCCCAGAATCGGAACGGTTTGGTGTGCGGGTTATCGACACGGAAGATGGTGACGCCGTGTTCGATCCAGAAGTCGAACACGCTCTTGAGCTCGTCCCATAGAGCGCGCCAAGCCGGGCACTCGAAGTCGAGCGGGTAGATGTCCTGGTACTTCTTGGGCGGGTTCTCGGCGTACTTGATGGTGCCATCGGGCCGGTGGCGGAACCACTCGGGGTGTTCGTGGACGTAGGGGTGATCGGGCGAGCACTGGAAGGCGATGTCCAGGGCGATCTCGACGCCGTGTTCGCGGGCGCGTGTGACGAGCTGATCGAAATCGGCCAGGGTGCCGAGTGCCGGGTGGAATGCCTTGTGGCCCCCCTCCGCGGCGCCGATGGCCCAGGGGCTGCCGACGTCGTCGGGGCTCGACTGGAGCGCGTTGTTCGGGCCTTTCCGGAAGCTTTGCCCGATGGGGTGGATCGGGGGCAGGTAGAGCACATCGAAGCCCATGTCGCGGACGTAGGGGAGCCGGGCCGCGAGATCGCGCAGGGTGCCGTGCCGCGCGGGCTCGGGGGCGCAGGAGCGCGGGAACGTTTCGTACCACGAGCCGAACCGGGCGCGTTCGCGGCCGGCCCACACCTCGAGCACCCGATCGTAGCGCGTGGCCTCGCCGCGATCGGGATGCTGGCTCATGAGGAACGCGAGGATGGGGTCGAGCGCTGCGTCGACGCGTGCGGCCTGGTCGCCCGGTTCGGCGACGTCGCGGGCGCGTTCAGCGAGCCACTGCGCGTCGTTCCCCTGGATCGCCTTGACCCGAGCACGCACGATGGCCGCTCCCTCCAGCAGATCGCTCGAGACGTCCTGACCGGCCTGGAACTTTTTCGCGAGGTCGCGTGACCAGGACGCGAACCGGTCGACCCATCCTTCCAGCGTGTACTCGTAGCGTCCCAACGCGGTCACGGTAAAACGGCCGGTCCAACGATCGTTGCCGAGCTCGGTCATCGGGACCTCGTTCCAGGCGTCCTGTCCCGCGCGGCGGTAGCGCAGCACGGCGGCGAGCTCTTCGTGTCCGTCGGCGTAGATGTCGGCCGTCACGACGACGTCCTCGCCGGTGCTGCGTTTGATGGGGAATCGGCCGGCGTCGATCTCCGGGTGCACCGCCTCGATGACGACGCGCGCGAGCGTGGCCGCGGTCTCCGCATGGGGCGTGGCCGCTGCGCTCGCAGCTCGCGCGGGCGCCGGCTGGCCGCGATCCGAGCGAGCGGCGATCGATTCGCCGTGTGCGCGGGGTGGGTGGGTGGTGGTCGGCACGCCCGGCGGCGACGCATCGCGGTCCGAGTCTGCGTTCATGCTGTCCTCCAATCGCTGGGCCCAAAGACCTGGAACTCGTACGCAAGCAGCACGGCCGGGTCGGACGCCGCATGCGGTGCGGCGGTGTAGCGCGCGGCCTCCGAGCGGAGAAGGCTTGTGCCGGCCGGCCGCGCGGCGCTCGGCAGCGGCGCAGGGCGGTCCCCCAGGTTGAAGTACGCCGTCAGGCTGCGCGCCGGGTGCCCGTCGCCGCGTACGAGCCGAAGCACGCGACCGCCCTCGATGAGCCGAGCCGAGCGGTGCGCGAAGTCGCGCAGGGGCGGCCAGGTGCGGCGCCGCGCCAGGAGGTCCGCGTAGAGCCGGCGCAGCCCGGCCCGCGCGGTGGCCTCGGGCCACGACCAAGCGAGCTTCGCAAGGCGGAAGGTCTCTTCCGCCTGCGGATCGGGAATCGGCCGGTCCCAACCGTGTGCCGCAAACTCGGCCTGCCGCCCGCGCCGGACCGCGTCGCCGAGGGCCGGCTCGAGGAAGGACGCGAAGAACGGGAACGGGGCCGTCTCGCCGTACTCCTCGCCCATGAACAAGAGCGGCAGGTACGGAGCGAGCAACAGGAGTCCGGCGGCAAGTCGCTGCTGGGGCGGCGTGAGCAGGCTGCCGAGCCGGTCCGACCGTGCGCGATTTCCCACGTGATCGTGATGCTGGATACTGATCACAAAGCGGTCCCCGGTCTGCCGTGCGATCGGCGCTCCGTGGCGGCGCCCGCGGTAGATGCTGTAGCCGCCGTCCAGCACGAAGGTCCGGTCGATCGCCTTCTCCAGCTGCTCCGGCCTGCCGAAGTCCGCGTAGTGTCCCTGGCATTCTCCCGTGAGCAGGGCGTGTACGCTGTAATGAAAATCATCGCTCCACTGCGCGTCCAGACCATAGCCGCCCTGCTCGGGCGGATCGAGGATGCGCGCGTCGTTGAGGCTGCTCTCGGCGATGACGTGTACCGCGCGGCCCCCGCGTGCGGACTCCTCTTGTGCCACCCGCACGATCTCGCTCAGGATGTGCCGAGGGCTCGCGTCGTACAGGGCGTGCACGGAATCGAGCCGCAGGCCGTCGAGGTGATAGGCGCGGATCCAGTAGCGTACGTTGTCGAGCACCATGGCCCGGACCCCGTCGGCACCCCGGTCGTCGAAGTTGACGGCGGGTCCCCAGGGGGTGCGATGCCGCGGCGTGAAGTAGGGGCCGAACTCGGCGAAGTAATTCCCCTCGGGGCCGAGATGGTTGTAGACGACGTCGAGGAGGACGGCCAGGCCACGGCGGTGGCAGGCGTCCACGAGTCCCTGGAGCGCGTGCGGTCCGCCGTAGGTGTTCTGCACGGCGAACGGGTGTACACCATCGTAGCCCCACCCGCGTGCGCCGGGGAACTGCGCCACGGGCATGAGCTCGAGCGCGGTGACGCCGAGTTCCCGGAGGGCATCGAGACGCGGCAGGATGGCGTCGAACGTGCCGCCAGCCGTGAATGTGCCCACGTGCAGCTCGTAGATGACCAGTTCGCCGCGGGGGACGCCGCGCCAGCCGGAATCCGACCAGGCCCAGCGGTCCGGGTAGAAAACCGCGGAAGGGCGATGGATCCCGTCGGGCTGCCAGCGGGACGCGGGGTCGGGGCGAGCCGGGCCGCCGTCGAGC
>JBGPMX010000313.1:0-6267 GCA_041487215.1 Planctomycetia bacterium
ATGGGCGGCGGCATGGGTGGCGGTATGGGCGGCGGCATGGGTGGCGGTATGGGCGGGAGCTCGGACAACCTCTACGCCAACAGCACGATGACCCGCGAAGCGTCCCCCAAGCGCAAGCCGCGCTCCGCCGGGGGCAGCCGGCTCACCAGTGCCGCGGCGGCGGCCGAAGCCGCGGCCGGCGGCGACGCGAAGGACCCCAAGGCGACAAAGGTCACCCGAACCATCAAGGTCGAAACCGTGAAGGGAATCCGCTGGGTGATCATCACCGCGCTCTATCCACACCTCGATCAGCTTAAGGAATTCCGCGAGAAGCTGCACATCAACGAAGACCCCGATTACATCATGGTCAAGTGCGAGCGACGGGAACTCGAGTCCGACGGCAGCTTCTCCGACTGGGCCCCCGTCGACCCCGTCAAGCAGATGCGAGCGTTCGCCGACAACGCACCCGTCTCGGGCCTCAAGGATAAAACCCTGCACGACTTCTTCCCGCGCCACGTGACCGAGGTGCTCGACCGGTCCGTCCTGTTCCCCGGCCTGGTCATGGAGCTGCCCGACCTGGCCATCGGCGAGTGGCTGCGGGATAGCCGCGAGGAGGCCCAGGCGGCCGCCGTCAAAGCCGGCGCCCGCCCCATGGCAGCCGGCGGCGCCATGGGCGAAGGCGCGATGGCCGAGAGCTCCTCCGAGGAGACCGAGATCTCGCCCGAAGCGATGTTCCGCGGCGAGGGGGGGGGCGGGGCCTTATCGAGCGCCGGCGCCGGCCCGCAGGCAGGCGGCACGCCCGGCGGAGGCATGGGAGGAGGTGGGGCGGTGGCAGGTTACGGTGGCCAGGCCAGCCGCGGCGGTATGGGGGGCGAGATGGCCCCCATGGGAAGAACCCCAGGCATTAACAGTAGTAACTACGGCGGACGAAGCGGCGAGATGCTCCAGAACCGCGGCTCCGGCTCCATGGTCAAGGGGGGCATGGGCATGGGACAGGCCGCCGGCCCCGGCGGACCGAACGCCGCACGCAATATGACCGCGGCCAACCAACCCGGCACACGGACCAAAATTCAGCACAGCGAGGCCGACGAGGTGCTCGTCCGATTCGTCGATTACACCGTCGAACCGGACCACACCTACCAGTACCGGCTCCAGGTCGTCATCGCCAACCCCAACTACAAGCGGCAGGACGTGGCAAACCCGACGTTCAGCCAACCCAAGACGCTGGAAGGCCCGTGGAGCGATCCCACCTCGGTCGTGTACGTGCCGGCTGACACCGAGTACTACGTGCTCGAACGCGCCAAAGGACGAGACAAGGACGAGACGCTGGCCAAGATGGAAGTGCACCGCTGGATACCAGCCCAGGGAGATTGGCTCTACCAGGACTTCCCGCTCAAGCCGGGCGATCCCATCGGCAGAAAAGTCTCGGACTTCGAGATGCTCGACCTGCACGACAGCATCGTCAAGAAGGACATCGACTTCACCACCGACGACATCCTGGTCGACGTGACCGGCGGCCGCCGCGAGTTCGCCTTCGAGGACTTCAGCCCACGCATCAACGAGGTACTCCCCATCGAGGTGCTCGTGCTCGATCAGTACGGAGAGATCAGCAGCCGGACCGAGGACGTGGACAAGGTGGACGCCACACGCAAGGCGCGCGTCGATGAGTACGACAAGGTATTCAAAGAGATGAAGGAGATCAAGAAGAAGAAAGACGACAAGAAGGCCGCCGAAAAGGCGGGCGTGCCGGGCAGCCCGAGCGAGTTCGATCGCGTGCCGACCAGCAAGTAGGACGAGCCGCCATTCCGGCGCATCGGCCCTGCCGTCCCACGGCACTACGCCGCCGGTTTCGCGGCCCGCGAGCCGGGCGCCGTGCCAAGCTCCCAGACGGCGCGGCGGAACACTTCGGCGCGCTCGACGAAGTTCCGAAACATGCCGAAGCTGGCACAGGCGGGCGAGAGCACGATCGCGTCCCCCCGCTTCGACCGTTCGAAACACCAGCGCACGGCTTCCGGCATGGACGCACAGCGGCCGATCGGGATCGCCCGCCCCGGCCGTGCGCACTGCGCGATCCGCTGCTCGAGAACCGCCGCGGTCTGGCCCAGCAGCGCCGCCCCCTCGACCCGTTCGGCGATCCGCCGCGCCACCTCAGCCAGATCCAACCCCTTGTCGTGCCCGCCGGCAATCAGCCAGATCGGTCCCTCGAGCGACTCGAGCGCCGCCAGCGTCGATTCCGGAGTCGTGGCAATCGAGTCATCGAAGAAGCGTCGCCCGTCGATTTCCGCCACGCACTCGATGCGGTGGGGCAGCGTGCGGAACGAGGCGAGCGCCCGGCACACGGCCTCGGGGCCGCACCCGAGCACGACGGCCGCCGCCGCCGCGCCGACCGCGTTGGATCGGTTGTGGCGGCCGGGCAGCCGAAGCGGCTCGACCGATCCCGCGTCCATCACGCGCGTTCCGTCGCGGAAAAGCAGCCGATCGCCGTCCAGGAACGCGCCGTCACGGCCGTGGTCCGCGATCCCGTAGCACACCGCGCGGCCGCGCGCCGGCCAGGTACGCACTTCGGCATCATCGGCGTTCAGGACCGCGCAGTCTCCCGCCGCCTGGTGCCGCAGGAGCGCCTGCTTGGCGCAGCGATAGGCATCGAGTGTCGCGTGCCGGTCCAGGTGGTTCGGCGTGAACGTGGTCACGACGGCGGTGTGCGGGCTACGCGCAATGGCATCGAGCTGCTCGAGCTGAAAGCTCGAGAGCTCAAGCACGACGGCGTCGCCGGGCCGGATCTCGGCGACGCGATCGAGCAGGCTGCGGCCGATGTTGCCGCCGAGCCAGCTCGAGCGCCCGGCGGCCTCGAGCATGGCGTGGATCATCGCGGCCGTGGTGGATTTGCCGTTCGAGCCGGTGACGCCGACGATCGCCGCCGCGCAATGCTCGAAGAACAGGTTCATCTCGGTGGTGATGCGAGCGCCGGCGGCACGCGCGGCAGCAACCAGCGGGTGGTCGCCGCGCACCGCGGGGCTGACCACGACCAGGTCCGCCCTGCGAAAATCCGCGGCGTCATGCCCGCCCAGATGAAACGCCTCGATCGGCTCGCCCGCCAGCGCGGCAAGCGACTCCGTGAGCTGCTCGGGGCCGGCGCTGTCGCTCACAATCACCCGCGCGGCGCGACGGGCCAGGAAACGCGCCGCCGCCACGCCCCCGCTGAAGCTGCCCAGCCCCATGACCACCGCCCGCTTGCCCGACCAGTCCACGCCATCCATGCCGTGTCCTCCTGCTCTCAGTATTCTAGAGAGATTCAAGCAACGGGGAAAGCGGAACACGAAAGGAGCTGCCCTTGCCCGACACCGTGTTCCGCCCATAATTCCAGCGGTGACAGACGCATGAACAACGGCCGCCACATCCACATCCGCGGGCTCCGCGTACACAACCTGAAGGGGATCGACCTGGATCTCCCGCTCGGCGTGCTCATCGCCGTCTCCGGGGTGAGCGGATCCGGCAAGAGCAGCCTGGCCTTCGACACGCTGTTCGCCGAGGGACAACGGCGCTATATCGAGACCTTCTCGGCCTACAGCCGCCAGTTCCTCGAGCGGATCGATCGGCCCGACGCGGATTCGATCGATAACGTGCCGCCAACCATCGCGATCCGCCAGCGCGCCGCCTCCCGCAACAGCCGCTCCACGGTCGGTTCAGTGACCGAGCTGGACGATTACCTGCGGCTGCTCTTCGCCAAGATCGGCCGCGTCTATTGCGAGGAGTGCGGCGAGCCCGTCCGCAGCGATACCGCTCCGGGGGTGCTCGAACAGCTCGCTGCACTGCCCGCCGACACCGCCTACCTTGTCGCCTTCCCGATCGACCTTCCCGATCGCCCGGATGCCGAGCTGGTCACGGATTCGCTGCGCGCCGATGGAGTGGTGCGGATATTGGTCGGCGACCGGCTGATTCACCTCGAGAAAGCGCCGCTCGAGCTCCCCGGTTCGGACGAGTCGCTGCGCGGGGTGGTCGATCGTCTGGTGTCCGGCCGGGCGAAGACCGAGCGGGTGATGGATTCGATCGAGACCGCATTCCTCAAGGGACGCGGTCGCTGCGACGTGCTGGTGCTCACAGCGGCGGGCGACGCGGAACCGGCCGGCGGCGAGACCCGGTCGGTGGGCGGCCGCCGCGCGCATCGGCTGCTGCGCTTCAGCACGCAGCGGCGCTGTGCGCGGTGCGGGCGCAATTACCCGACGCCGGACCCGCGCCTGTATAGCTCGAACAACCCGATGGGCGCCTGCCCGACCTGCAAAGGGTTCGGCAACGTCATGCACATCGACATGGACCGGGTGATCCCGGACAAGTCCAAGTCGCTGCGCGCTGGCGCGATCGCACCCTGGAACACCCCGTCGTACGCGCACGAGCTCGATGAACTGCTCGCTCTGGCGGCGGATTACGCCATCCCGGTCGACGTGCCGTACGCCGAGCTGTCGCGGACCCAGCGCCGCGTGATCGAACGGGGGGTGCCCGAGCGCGACTTTGGCGGCCTGCGCGGCTTCTTTCGCTGGCTCGAGCGCAAGAAGTACAAGATGCACATCCGCGTCTTCCTCAGCCGCTGGCGCAGCTACGCCACGTGCCCGGAGTGTCGCGGGACCCGCTTGCAGCCGGTGGCGCTGGCCACCCGCGTCGCGGGCAAGAACATTGCCGAGCTCACCGCGCTCGAGATCCGCGAGGCGGCCCGGCTCTTCCGGGAGCTCGATCTGAGCGAGCCGGAGCGTGTCGTGGGCCGGATGATGATCGAGCGGATCCGGCGCCGCCTGGAATACCTGGAGACGGTCGGCGTTGGCTACCTCACGCTGAACCGCCCCGTGCGCACGCTGTCGGGCGGCGAGGCCCAACGCGTTGCGCTGACGCGGGCGCTCGGCGCCGGCCTGGTGAACACGCTGTACGTGCTGGACGAGCCTTCGATCGGCCTCCACGAGCGGGACACGGAACGTCTGGTCCGGATCATCCACGCGCTGCGCGATGCGCGGAACAGTGTGGTGGTCGTGGAACACGACGAAGCGTTGTTGCGGGCCGCCGATCACCTGGTGGACATCGGGCCGGGGGCGGGAAGTGCCGGGGGCCGGGTCGTCTACCAGGGTTCGCCCGCGGCCGCGTCGCAGGCGACGGATTCCGTGACCGGCGAGTTCCTGGGCCGGCGGCGCCGCATCCCCCTTCCCGCGACACGCCGGCCGCCCGAGCGAGGCTGGATCCGGCTGCGCGGGGCGCGCGGCAACAACCTGCGCGGCGTAGACGCCGATTTCCCGCTCGGCGTACTCTGCGTCGTCACCGGCGTGAGCGGATCGGGCAAGAGCACGCTCGTCGAAGACACGCTCTACGCCGCGGTCCTCGAGCGGCTCGGCCAGCCCGGCCCCCGGCCGCTCCCATACGACGCGATCAGCGGCGTCGACCAGATTTCCGATTGCGTGCTGCTGGACCAGAGCCCGATCGGACGCACGGCGCGCTCCAACCCGGTCACGTACGTCAAGGCGTTCGAGGAGATGCGCCGCGCCTTCGCCGCCACCGCCGAGGCACGCACCCGAAACTACACGCCCGGACACTTCAGCTTTAACGCCGACGGCGGACGCTGCTCGGCCTGCCGGGGACTGGGCGTTCAGGTGGTCGACATGCAGTTCCTCGCCGACGTGAGCATCACCTGCCCGGACTGCCGCGGCAGCCGCTTCCGGCCGGAGACGCTCGAGATCAAGTACCGCGGGAAGACGATCGCCGAGGTGCTCGACATGCCGGTCGGCGAGGCGCTCGCATTCTTCCGCGGGCAGACGCGGGTTCAGCAAAGGCTCGCCCCGCTCTGCGCGGTGGGGCTCGAGTACCTGCGGCTCGGCCAGCCGGCACAGACGTTGTCCGGGGGCGAGGCGCAACGGCTCAAGATGGCCAGCCGGCTCGGATCCGCCACGCGGGAGCGAACCCTGCTGGTGCTGGATGAGCCGACCACCGGCCTGCACCCCGCCGACATCGTCCGGCTGCTGGATTGCTTCGATGCCCTGCTCGCCGCCGGCCATGCGCTGCTGATCGTCGAACACAACCTGGACATCATCCAGTGTGCCGATTGGATCATCGACCTCGGCCCCGAGGCGGCTGGCGACGGCGGCCGGATTGTCGCCTGCGGAACGCCCGAGACGGTGGCTCGGGTCGCGGCGTCGCACACCGGCCGCTCCCTGGCCCGGCGACTGGAGACCCGCTGACCCGCTGACCCGCTGACCCGCTGACCCGTTGACCCGTTGACCCGTTGACCCGTTGACCGGTGGCGGGTGATGCGCC
>JBGPMX010000314.1:0-6266 GCA_041487215.1 Planctomycetia bacterium
CGCTCGAGGCGGCCGAGCAGTTCGCGAAGCTGGCGGATATCTGCGACGGAGAGCTTGTGCGCCTGGACCAGTTCGAGGATCAGCGGGGCGGCCTGGCCCTCGCCGAGCTGACGCACGAGCCGGTCGAGCCGGTCCCGCGCCACCCGCTGGCGCGACGTGCGCGGCCGGTACACATGCGCGGCCGGTTCCTTGCTGCGCGTGACGTGGCCGCGCTTCTCGAGCCGGCCGAGCAGCGTAAGCACGGTCGTGTACGCCGGGTGCCGCCCCTGGCGCCGGAGTTCTCCGAGCACGTCGCGCACGGTGCCGCTGCCCGTGCGCCAGAGGGCTCGCAGCACCTCGAGCTCCGCCGCCGGTATGTCGCGCTCCTCCATCGGCATTCGCGTAAGCCTGCAACTACATGAGTAGTAGTGGACGCGTGATGCTACTACGCATGTAGGACAGTGTCAACCGTGTGGCTGGTTTTTTTGCCAGTCTTGTTGCGCGGATACCCCCGGGGCAGCGGAGACGCCCAAGGGGCTATCCGCGCTTGCGCCCGGCGTTCGCCTTCTGCCCCACCAGGCTTGTCCCGGTGGCAAGCTCGGTGGTGACGCGGTCCGCGAACGCTCGGAGCTGCCCGCCGCGTGGCGAGAAGGGACGGGGGTCAGGGGGAGGAGGCAAGCGGGGTAGGGCCGTGGCTCGAGCTGATCCCGCGGGTGTCCCGTCAAACACTTTACTCCCCGCGCGCCGGTTGAGTACCATACCCCTGTCCCCGGGGCAGGGGGAGGACGTGCATGCGGGGCGCGGACGAGCAGGGGGTACGAGGCGACGCACCTCTAGGCGGCCATCGTGCCGAGCCTATCGAGCTTTTTCCTGCTCCGGGCGTCCGCTTCCTGGCCGTCCGGACCGGACGGGGCGCCGCCCGCCCCCCGCGTCGCTCGTGTCTCGAAGGGCCCGCGAAAAAATAACTCGTACAATCTTAGACCCGTCGAACGTCAGGAAGTGTTCGTGGCCATCGGGATAGGACCCCCTAGATGGATCGTTGGCTGATCACGCTCGCCTGTCTCGCTGCGCTCAGCGGTCTGGCCCCGCCCGCGCAGTCCGATGAAGCGATCGACCAGTACAATCTGGCGAGCGGCTTCTTCAACATGAACCGCTTCCAGTTTGCGGCGGAGGAGTACGACAAGTTCGTCAAGACCTACCCGAAGCATGCGCAGGTTCCCGACGCCCTGTTCTTCCTGGGTGAGTCGTACTTTCAGATCAACCGGCCGGACCCCGCGCGCGCGACGTTTCGCGAGGTGGTGACCCGCTACCCCAATTCTCCGAACTACTTCAACGCGCTGTACCGCCTGGGCGAGACCAGCACGCTGGCCGGCGACACGAAGGCGGCCGAGCCGGCGCTGGCCGAGTTCGTGGCCAAGCGGCCGGGCGATCCGCTGATCGAGCACGCGCGTGCCTACCTGGGGAGCGCCCAGCTGGCCAACGGCAAACCCAAGGAGGCGAAGCGGACGCTCGAGCGTGCGATCGAGAACCTCCCCGAGGGGAAGCTGGCGGATCGTTGTCGGTTCGACCTGGCGCAGGCGCTCGAGCGAGTCGGCGACGCCGAGGGCGCGCTCGCGGCCTATCGCCAGTTGGCGGCCAAGAAGGGGAGCGAGCTGGCCGACGACGCGCAGCTGGCCATGGGCGTGCACGCGTTCGAGGCGAAGGACTATGACGCGGCCATCCGGTCGTTCGAGGAGCTCGAGCGGGATTTCGCGGACAGCCCGTTGCGTGCGACGGCGCAGCTGAACCGGGCGCTCTGCCTGTACCAGCTGCTGCAGTACGACCGCGCCGCACCGGTTTTCGAGGAGCTTGCCCGCGGCGACTCGGAGCTCGCCGCGCAGGCCTGGTACTGGCGGGGCCTGACCCAGAAGGCACAGGGTGCGTACGAGGATGCGGCCGCGACGCTGCTCGCGGGCTACCAGAAGTTCTCGTCGCATGCGCTCGCCGTGGACATGCTCTTCTACTCCGCCGACGCCGCGTTCCTTGGCGGTGATTGGACGGCGGCCACCGACCGCTTCCTGGAGCTCGCCGGAAAGTTCCGGCGGCACCGCCTGGCCGAGGATGCTCTTTACCGCGCGGCCGAGTCGGCCCGCGCGGCGGGCCGGTATGACCAGGTGCTTGCGCTCGCGGCGCGGTTGTACAAAGAATTTCCCCAGAGCCCGCGCACCACGGCGATGATGCTCTCGGTCGGCAAGTCGCTAATCGCGCTGGAGCGCTACCGGGACGCGGCGAACGCCCTGACCGATCTGCTCGGCCGCAAGCCGGACGAAGCGCTGGCCATGCCGGCCCATTACTACGCCGCCGTGGCCTTCCATTCCGCCGGGAGCATCGACGACGCGCTCACGATGCTCGCACCGGTCCGGAGCTCCCCGTCCGACGACCCGGTGGTCGCGGACGCCCAATACCTGGCCGGGCTCTGCTACTTCGAGAAGCATGAGCACGAGAAGGCGGCCGACGCGCTCGAGAAGTACCTGGCGTTGCGCCCGGACGGCGACGTGGCTGCCCAGGCGCTGTCGTGCCTGGCCATCAGCCTGGCGGCGCTGGGCGGTGACGACGATCGGCTGCCCAACGTGCTCGACCGGCTGCGCGACACGGCATCTGACGACGTGCTGGTGCCGGCGCTGTACCAGGTCGCCAAGACGTTCGATAAGGCAAAGGAGTACGGCCGGGGCGCGGAACTGTACCGCCAGGTCGTGGCGAAGGATGCCGAGGGACCGTATCACGCCCGAGCGATCTCCGGGTTGGGCTGGTCGCTTTACGGCAAGAAGGATTACGCCGCGGCGGCCGAGGCGTTCGGCGCGCTGGTCCAGACCCATCCGCACGACGCGCTGGCGAGCGAGGCCGCGTACATGCGTGGCCTTTGTTTGCAAGCGGGTGTCCAAGCCGAGGCAGCGGCCGCGGCGTACCGGGCCGTGCTCAGCGACTACGGCGACAGCGCGCAGGCCTTTGATGCCGGCCTCCAGTTGGCTCGGCTGTTGGCGGAATCCGAAAAGCCGGCGGAGTCGGTCGCCGCCTACGAGGAGCTTGCGGGCCACTTTGGGCGGGACGAGCGGCTGGACCGCGTTTATTACGAATGGGCCCGCATGCTCGTGGCCGCGGATGAACCGGCAAAGGCGAACGAGCTGCTGGATCGCCTGGTCAAGCAGTTCCCGTCCAGCGCGCTCATTCCTCGTGCCCTCTTCCTCTCAGCCGAGGCCCGGTCCGAGCAGCACGACTTTGCCGCAGTCGTGGAACGGCTCGCCCCGCTGGCCGCCAAGCCGCTGCCTGAGGACTTGCTGCCGGGCGTGCTCTATCGGCTCGGGCGTGCGCACATTGAGCTCGCCGCCTGGTCGGACGCGAAGGCGTCGTTCGAGCGTCTGGACCGGGAATTCCCGGAAGGACCGCTGCGCCGCGAGGCGGAGTTCTGGATCGCCGAAGCGGACCGCCAGCAGGGGGACCCGAAGGCGGCCGCGGTCCGGCTCGCCAGGCTGGTGGCCGAGCCGGGTGAGCGGGAGCCGTGGATCGCCACCGCCTGGCTGCGGCTGGCACAGTGCCAGGGCGAGCTCAAACGCTGGAAAGATCTGCTTTCGACCACCGAACAACTTCGGGAGCGTTTCCCACGCTACGAGCTGATGAACGTGGCCGAGTACCACAGCGGGCGGGCGCTCCAGAACCTCGGGCGGTTCGACGAAGCGCGCGAGGCGTATCGCCGGGCCATCGGCGGTCATGGCGACGAGACCGCGGCCCAGAGCCAGTTCATGATCGGTGAGACCTATTTCCACCAGAAACGCTACCAGGAGGCGCTCCGCGAATTCCTCAAAGTCGAAATTCTTTACGCATTTCCCCGCTGGCAGGCCGACGCGCTGCTCGAAGCCGGGAAATGCCACGAAAATCTCCAGGAAAACTCCCGCGCAGTCGAGACCTATAATCGAATCCTTGAGAAGTACCCGAATACACCGGCGGCCGAGCGGGCGTCGGAGCGGCTCCGCCTCATCATGAAGTAGTGTCCATCAGCAGCAAGGTGACGCTATGAGATACCTGGCCGGCATGCTGATCGTGCTGATTCTCGCATGGACGTGTGCTCCCGCCGGCCTTCGGGCCGCCACGGCCGAGGGGGCGGCGGAGGGGGCGGCGATTCCGGCCGCCGAGCCGAGTCCAGCTACGATCGGCGATGTCGGGCCGCAGCACATCTTCTCCCTGCTCAGGCGGGGCGATCCCACGATGTGGGCGCTGCTCGCCTGCTCGGTCCTGACCATCACCTTCGCGCTCGAGCGGCTGGTGGTGCTGCGCAGGAGCCGCGTGATCCCTCGCACGTTCGTCGAGCGCTTCATGGAGCGGCTACGCGAGGGGGAGCTGGATCGGGGCAAGGCGCTCGAGCTCTGCCGCGATAGCGGCAGTCCGATCGCGAATGTGTTCGCGGTGGTCGTGCAGAACTGGGGACAGAAGGCCTCGGAGATCCGGGGCGCCGTGAACGACGGCGCGCAGTCCGAGCTCTTTTACCTGCGCCGGGGCATCCGGGCCCTGAGCGGCATCGCCACACTCGCCCCCCTGCTCGGCCTGTTCGGCACGGTGATCGGCATGATCCGCGCCTTCCACGCGCTGTCCGAAAAGGTCGGGGCCGGCAAGACTGAACTGCTCGCGCAGGGCATCAGCCTGGCCCTCGTGGCCACGGCCACCGGCCTGGCGGTGGCCATCGTCGCGGCCTCGTCGTACTACTTCCTGCTCGGCCGCGTGGACGCGCTTGTCCAGGAGATGGACCTCTTGGCCAACGACCTGGTCGGCCACGTGGCGGCCGAGGGGCGCCCGAGTTCCGAGAAGGCCCCGCACGCGCGGCCGCGTGTCGTGCCACAGGTCAACGGGTGATCGGCCGCAGTGCCGGCTCCCTCTGAATTCCCCTCAGCCAAAGACTTCCGAAGTCTCGAGCGCCCGGTGGAAGACTTCGGAAGTCTCGGTGTCGTGCGGAGCAGCTGATACTTTGTATTTTCGGTAGAGCCATCATGCTCGCCCCCAAGCAGAAGCAAGAGGAATCGCTCTTTATCAATCTGACGCCGATGATCGACGTCATCCTGACGCTGCTCATCTTCTTCATGGCCGCCACGAAGCTCTACGACTGGAATGAGCAGAAGATCGACGTGCAGATCCCCGAAGTTGGTTCCGCCAAGCCGCTCACCGAGGCGCCCGCGGAGATCATCGTCAAGATCTCGCAAGACGGCTCGGTGGCGATCGGCGACGAGCCGGTCGCCGTGTCGGGAGTGACCGATCGGCTGCGCACGATTGTGAAGCAGTATCCGGACCAGGCGGTGGTCATCCGGGGCGACGGCCGCGCGTTCTACCAGAAGGTGGCCGAGGTCATGGCGGCCTGCGAAGCGGCCGGCGTCACGCACCTGGCCGTCTCGGTGCGCGAGACGCTCCGGGAGGACATCCGGCGCTGAGACGACTTACCGCACCATTGTTCTTGGACGGGGCCTGAGCGGCATGTTGCGCTGGCTCGACGAACCTGTGCGCGGCCTGATCATGTCCGGTGCCTTGTGGGCGGGCTTGGTCGCGATCACGATCGGCCTGAGCTTCCTGCTCTGGACGCGCTGGGGCAACTACCACCTGGTGGCCAAGTGTGTCCTGCTCTCGCTGCTTGCGCACCTGCTCATCGGCGTGTATCTCGCCACGGCCAGCGTGGCCAGCGCGGTGGCGCGGGTGGCGCCGCCGATCAAGATCGAGCGCGTCGAAGTGGTGACGGCGGACGACGCGTCGGCGGGGGCAGCCGCGCCCGGCCGTCTCCCAGGCGATCCGAGCGCGATGGCGTCTTCCGTCTGGGACCGCGCCGACACGCTACCGGTCATTGAGCCGGCGCCCCTCATGGCCGCCGTCGATCGCGCTGCCCCGCCGGCTGATCGCAAGGAACAGCCCGCGCTGGAATCCCGTCCGCGCCCCACGCCGCGTCCCGATGCTCGGCCGGCCGCCGAGCAGCCCACGCCGCAAGAACTGGTGCGATCGGAGCCGGAGCGGGCCGATCCACCGCAGACGCTCGCGCGGCCGCCCGACCCGCGTGGCAAAGCGGTCGGCGCCCCGAAGGAGACGCTGCCGGATCGATCGCTGCTGGCCGCGACGGGCTCGGGCGAGCTCGAGCGGCCGCCGCAGGCGTCCGCGAGCGAGGATGACGAGGCAGCAGTGATTCCGCACGTCGCTCCGGGCCTCCCCTCGGATGCGAAGCCGCGCGGATCCGCCTCGGGTGCGGCCCTCCCCGTGCCGGCGGCACGGCGTGCCACGGCGCC
>JBGPMX010000315.1:0-6263 GCA_041487215.1 Planctomycetia bacterium
GCCCTGGAAACCGGCCGAGGTCGAACAGCGCGAGGGCCGCATTCTGCGGCAGGGCAACACGAATAAGGAAGTGGCGGTCTACCGCTACGTCACCGAAGGCTCGTTCGACGCCTATATGTGGCAGGCACTCGAAACCAAAGCCCGGTTCATCGGCCAGGTCATCACCGGCGACAATTCCGCCCGCCGGGCCGAGGACATCGGCGGCCAGGAACTCTCCTACGCCGAGGTCAAGGCGATTGCATCGGGCAACCCGGCCGTGCTGACGCTTGCCGAAGCCGACGCCGAGCTGCAACGGCTCAACCTCCTGAAAAAGAATCATCTCGACGAGCAATATGTCGCCCGCCGTAGCGTGCGTGATTTGCCAGGGACCATCGCCAGCCTATCCGAGCGTTTGTCGAAATACACGGCGGACGAGGTGACTGCCACAAAACATGCCGCCGAGCCGATTACCATCGGCAAACGCACTTGGTCACGCGAGGACGCGCCCGCCGTGCTGGCCGGTCAACTCGATGCCTTGCCCTGCAACGTCTGCGACACGACCCGCGTGCCGCTTGGCATGTACCGGGGATTGCGTTTCGGTCTGGTGCTGCATCCGCAATTTCCGACCGACGTGTATCTGGAAGGTGCGATCAACCGCCAGGCCACGCTGTCGCGAGATCACCAGGGGCCGCGTGCTGTCCTGAACGCACTGGAACGCATCGCCAACCCCTATGGCTCCGAATGCGTGTGTGTCCGCCAAGACCTCGCCATCACGGAGTCGCAGCTGCGCGACTACCAGGCCCGCCCGGGCAAACCCTTCTTGCACGACACCTACCTGTCCGAACTGACCAGCCTGCGTGACTAGCTCAAGGCCGGTCTCTCCGGTTCAGCCTACGAGCCGGGCAACGAAGCCGGGCCGAGCGTTTCCGAGCTGGCCAAACAGATCAAGGTGCTCAAGGCCGCGCACAGCATCGAGGCCACGCCGCAGCCCGCCCGGCAATCCTTCCACTGACTGGCTTCGGGTCGGAGCTTCGCACCCAGCCCTTACCCGAGGAGAGGACCCTTCCGTAGGCTCCGTGCCGGTGCCGCCGGTGCCGGCGTCCCGGACCTCGCTTCCTTCGCGCGTCCGCGCACGCCCGAATCCGGCGCAACGCGCCGTCTACGCTTCTCTGCTGCATGTCCTGAAGGTTCGCCGGTATCCATCGGGGCAGCACTGCCGCAGCGTGCCTGCCGAAGCTGCCTACATGACCGAGAAAAGGTGCGTGTTTTTGATCTGGTGCCTCGTGTGCAACACGACGCGATTCCAGCGCAGCAGCGTCGGCCCTCACCGACGGTGACGCCCGCCGAAGGGTCACCCGAGAAAGGGCCGATTCATAGATTATGGTCGGGGTCTTTGTAAAATTGTGGGAGGCTTCAAGCGTTTCGCCGTCCAAGATGACGGGCACCTTCTCAGCGTATGCCGGTACGTGGAGCGGAACGCCGTGCGGGCCGAGCTGGCGCGGCGGGCGGACGACTGGCGTTGGGGTTCGCTGTGGCGTTGGTTGCAAAAAGCCGAACCTGATCCAGCGTTGTGGTCAGCCTGGCCGATTGCCCGGCTGCCCAACTGGTTGGAGCAGGTGAACGAACCGCTGACGCAACGGGAGATGGATGCGCGGCGGTGGTCGGCGCAACGGGGATCACCGTTCGGCGATTCCAGATGGATCGAAGCGACGGCGAAGCGTCTGGGTCTGGAATCAACCCTGTGGCCCCGCGGTCGACCGCAAGTTCGATTCCTGGAAAGAATCTCCAAACAATGAGTCCTGACCCCTTTGATCCATTGACCCCTTTGATCCATTTGCGTTCGGGACGGGCGTGCCTGGAGACAAACTGCGATGAATCGCACCGTACGAGCTGCTTCCCTCAGCGCACTTGTCGTGGCGATCGTGGGGGTATTCGGCCTGACCGCGTGGGTGTTCTGGCCTCGCTGGCTCGACTACCGGGATCGGATCGCCTTCGAGGAGCCTGCTCGACAGCTCCAGCCTGGCATCACGACAGACGATCTCGCCGAGCTACTCCCCGGGCACTCGTCGTGGCAGACCTACATGTCGGACGGCGCGGGAAACTCCATCGCTGTCGTGCCGTACCATCGCAGGTCACAGTGGTACTACATCTACCTCACACTCCAGTCCGCCAAGAATGGTACGGTTTGCAGTACGATCCCGTCTCGTTCGGTCCGAGTCTACCGGGTTGAAGTGCCGCCAGCGGACTACCGTGCCCAAACCAAACGTGCAATCGATTCACTCAACAGCACGTTTTCGGTTAGCAACGGCGTTCGGACTCGAGTTCCGTCGCCCGAAGGCGATGAGGGACGCCAAAAGGGCCATTTCGAAGACTTCTGTTATATTGTGACCGGCCAGGAGGCCCGAGTTGCGGGGATGGAATACCGGCTGATTTACGCCAACCCGGCGGCAGAACAGAACCTCGCATCCGTGACCAAGGCTCCGGTGCCATGAGCGGAACAACCCCACGGCGTTTTCGCTTCTCACTAGCGGGGCTGATGTTGGCCATTGTGGTCGTTGCGATTGGCTGCGTGCTGCTTCGTTGGGGTTGGGGCGTGCTCAACGCAATCGGGGAATCGGAGTGGCGGATCGCGCGGGTCAAGGGACTCAAAGACACGAGACCATGGGAGCGATTGGAATCAGCGAGAGCGTTGGGGCGTCGAGGCTCCCGGGCGCGCTATGCCGTGCCCGCGCTCCTCGAGGGGCTGAGCGACGAAGACGAGGACGTGCGTTCGGCCGTCGCTGATGCCCTGAAGCGTATCGACCCGGAAGCTGCTGCGGAGGCCGGAGTGCCATGACTCGTGCCCGACTGGTGTAACCCACGCACACGGAGGGCGGCCAGGATGACCGCTGTGCTCACGGACGTAGTCTCAGTGCTGGTCGGTGGTACGGCAGTGTACTTCTTCGCGGCGCTCGTGCTGCGGCGAGTCGCTGACGACCAGGTCCGCGGCTTCATGGAGGAAAGCCCATGGATTCAAGATGTTCTGGGATGGCACCGGCACCGCCTCACCGTCTCTTGTCGCCGGAATCGTCGATGTAGCCATCCTGGTGGTGTGGGTCATGTTCACCCGTCGGGCATCCGGCAAGCCACCCGGACCCACGTTGGCAAAGGGTGGCGGAAGAGTGAAGCTCATGTCCCCAAGACACCGCAAGATTCAGCTCGCGATGCTCCTGGCGGCTGTCGCGCTGGTCGTCTGCCTGACGGGCCAGATGGTGGTCTCACGCGGTTACCCCGTCTGGCGCGAGCGCACGCTGCGCGAGGCGTTTGACCAGCGGACCGGCCCCGCGCGCTGGTGGCCGGCCAGCTGGCGAGCCGAGTACGAGCGACACGTCAAGCTCGACGAATGGCGATAAGCAACCTATGTTCGCCGCTGCCGCGACGGACAAGGACTGGGTTCCGCGGCGCCGGGAGTGGGCCGAGTTCTTAGTGGCTGCGGTGGAAGCTGACCGAGCGGACCGCCGATGTGATCACCGACCCGCACAGGGGCGCCAGCGCGGGGTGAACCTATGCCGCCTTCAGGACGAGGCAGGTGTTGCTGCCGCCGAAGCCGAAGGAGTTGGAGACGGCCCAGCGGATCGGTTGCGGCCGCGCCTGGTGCGGCACGTGGCAGAGATCGCATTCTGGGTCGGGGTGATCAAGGTTGATCGTCGGCGGGACGGCCTGGTGCTCGATCGCAATGATGCAGGCAAGCGCCTCCACGGCGGCCGCGGCGGCCAGCAGGTGCCCGGTCATGCTCTTGGTCGAGCTGACGGGCACGTCGCGGTGGTATTCCCCCAGCACGGCGCGGAGCACGCGCGCTTCACCCACATCGCCCACGGGCGTTGACGTGCCGTGGGCATTGATGTAGTTGATCTCGGACGGTGCCAGGCGCGCGTCGGCCAGCGCGCGGCGCACCGCCATGGCGGGGGGCTCCGGATCGGGACTGGGAATCACCATGTGGTAGGCGTCGCTGCTGGCCCCGCAGCCGGCCACCTCGGCGTACACGCGGGCGCCGCGGCGCCGCGCCGTTTCCGGCCGCTCGAGCAGGAACACGGCCCCGCCCTCACCCATCACGAACCCCTCGCGATCCCGGTCGAACGGCCGCGACGCGGCCTCGGGGTCGTCGTTGCGCCGCGATAACGCGCGCAGGTTGCCGAAGCCCGCCATGGATAGCGGGCTGACTCCCGCGTCGCAGGCGCCGGCGAGACAGGCGTCGACCCAACCCAGCCGCAGCCAGCGCCGGGCCAGCGCGATGGCGTGGTTGCCGCTGGCGCAGGCCGCGGAGATGGCCAGCGCCGGTCCGCTCAGGCCCAGCCGCCGCCGGGTGGTGTGCACGAGCGACTCGCGGTCGCGCTCGGGAGTGAATACCCGCGCGCCGCCGCGTAGCGTGTCCGACTCCCAGAGCTCGAACCATTCGTTGCCCAAGCCCAGCACCAGCCCCACGCGAAGCGCGCTGCGTTGGTCCCAGTAGCCTGCGTCGCGTAGGGCGCGGATCGAGCAGGACAGCACGATCTGATCGAGCCGGTCGAGCCCGTCGAACTCTTCGGCCGCACAGCCCGCGGGACAAGCGAGCCGGTCGAACTGGCCGGCGATCTGGCTGGGGTGATTCGAGATATCGAAACGCGAGACGCGGCGCACTCCGGAGCGGCCGGCGAGCAGCGCCGCCGCGATCTCGGCGTACTCCTCGCCGAGCGGTGTGACCCCCGCCACGCCGGTAATCCAGACGCGGTTCAGTTCGTTGGGCATGCTCGCTCCATGGTGCCTTGCGCCGCGCTGATCTCGATCCTCCCGCCGTCGCTCAGCTGCCAGCGTGCGTCGCGGCACGGCCCCGCATCACCTGCGAAGGCCGCCACGACCGATTCCAGGCTGAACTCGCCGAGCAAGCCGGGGAACTCCGCCCCCGCATGGTCGGCCGCAGCGCCCGGCATGATCGAGAGGCGAAAACCGGCCTGGCTTCGCGTCGCGCGGACGAGCGCGAGCGCGGCCGCCGCGCAGGCCGAAGGGATGGCCGTTTCCGTGCCCCCCTGAGCAACGGGTTCCTGTTCCCACCCGCTGAACACGGCCCAGACCCCGGGGAGATCATCGAGCGCGAGCAGGGAGGCCACGGTGAGCACGGCGGCTTCTTCGCCGTGCACGCCGCCGCCCGCGCCCAGGTTCGGGCCGCGCGCCCCCAGGACCTGGCTGATGGTGCCCGCCAGCGAGTGCAGCGAGCGATGGGGGATCACCTGGGGCGAAACCCCCCAGGCGCCCTCCGCGGTGAATCGCTGCAGCGTGGCGATGAACGCGGAACGACCGAGGAAACGCGGAGCGGCCACGACCCCCCACTCCGTGAACGAGGCGGCGCCGAGTCCGTGCTCGTGGATCGCCCGGAGCACCGCTGCCAGCGCAACAACCGTCTGCTCGTCGGAATGCCGCAGTAGGCTGGGTGGAACCGGACCACCGGCGTGCACTCCCGGGTTCTGCCGCAGCGCGGCGATGGCGTCGGCGGGGGCACGTAACGCCGCGTAGGCGGCGACACCCAGCGCGATCGTCGCGCCGCTCGGCGACCGAACCGGACATGTGGTGAGGTTCAACGTCGGGCGCTCCTCGGTCAGAAAATGGGCAAGATTTGTACGAAACCGGGCTCCGGGTGTCAACAGGGCTTGGGGTAACTGCGGTTGTCTCAAAACAGATTTTCTGTTTTGATCTCGCACCCCGTGAGCCAGCCTGGACGTTGGCTCGAATTATTCTCCCTCATTCGGCTGGATGGAGCCCCTGATGGATCTCCCGATGCACGCGTTGGCCCGGTCGCTCGCCAAGAACGGCCGGATCCGTTTCTTCGAACAGATGGCGGCCGAGTTCCCCGCCAGCCACCTGAAAGACCTGGTCTTTGATGAGGTGGACGCGCACCGTTCGATCGGCATCCGCGGGCACCGTCTGGTGAACTTTGGCTCGGACAGCTACCTCGGCCTGGACCAGGATTCGCGGGTTCAAGAGGCGATCGTGCGCGGCACGTGGCGTTGGGGGACTCAGCATGGCACGTCGCGTGCTTTTGCCAGCGTCGGCGCCAACCGGGACGCGGAGGCGAAATTGGCGGAATGGCTGGGCAGCGAAGCGGTCATCGTCTATCCCTCGGTCACGCTGGCGAATGTCGGAGCGATCCCCGGCCTGGTCGGTCGGCAGGACCTCGTGGTGGTCGACGAGCACGCGCACAACTCGGTGCAGGAAGGCGTGAAGCTCGCGCGCGCGAACGGCGTGCGGGTGGTGACGTTTTCGCACTGTGATCC
>JBGPMX010000316.1:0-6259 GCA_041487215.1 Planctomycetia bacterium
GCGGCACGCTCGTCCTCGGGCAGCAACACGTCGCTGAGCGCGGCGAGCCGCCCGATTGTTTCCCGGTCTGGCTGCGGTTGGCTCAGCAGTCGCATGACGCCCGTCTTTGCGCCCGTCACCACCTCGTGCAGCCGCGCGGCCGTGAGCGCGCCGGATGGGACGCCCAGGGCGGCCGCCTGCTCTTCGCTGACCGAGAGCGCGTGGACTCGGGGTGATCCGTCGGGCGGGATGACGAACAAGTACGCGGCGTCCTCCCCGACCAGGTACTCGAGCACGATCGCGTGCTGCTGCACGGCCCATTGCGCGAGCGTGGCGAGCGCGACGGGCTTGTAGTCCTTGCCCACGGCCATGCGATAGGCGGGGCTGCGATCGCGCACCTCGCGGTAGGTGTCCAGGTACTGCTCGCGTGCGCGGCCGATCTCGCTCTCAAGCTGTTGGCGTACCGCCGCATCGGCTGCCGCGTCCGCGGGGGAATCGTCGCGCAGCTTGAGGCGGTTCTGGAGTGTCGTGAGCCGTTCTCGCGACTCGGCCTCGCGGCGCCTCAGGGCACCGGCTTCGTTCTCGGGAAGACCGGCCAGCAGGTCGACGCCGCGCAGCTCCATCTGCTCGACCAGCGCGCGGGCACGGCGTCGCTCCGCGGCCGCGAACGCCTCGGCAATGTTCTCCCGCTCGATCTGCCATGTGGCCATCCGCTCGAAGACCTCGGCGAAGCTGCTGAACGCCGCGGCGCGCTCGTGCTCGGTGCCCGAGCTGCGCGCCCGCTGCCGCTCGATCATCTGCATCGCCCGCGCCAGGTTCTCCATGGCTTCCTCGGGACGCCCCATCTTCCAGAGGATCTCCGAGCGCACCCGGTAGCTATTCACCCGGTTCTCGGGAGCTGTGCTGTCCCGCTCGGCGAGTGTCAGCACGCGCTCGATGGTCTCTTCCGCCTCGCGGTCGCGGTCCTGCTCCCAATAGACGATGGCCAGGTAGTGCAGCGTCACGGCGACGAGCGGGTGGTTCGGTCCGAGCGTCTCCTGGAACATCTCGCCCGCGCGCTCGAGCAACCGCTCGCTCTCGGCCGGGTCATCCTTGGACCGTGCCCGCGCAAGGTTCACCATGCTCTTGGCGATGTCCGGGTGCTTGTCGCCCAACGCCTTCTGCTGGATCGCCAGGGCCTCCTCGTAGAGCCGCTGCGCATCGCCGCGCCGATCTTGAACGAACGCGATGTCTCCCAGGCTGGTCAGCACCACCGCGATGGTCGGGTGCTCGGCGCCCAGCGATTTCCGCAATACCGTGAGAGCCTGCCGGTACAGCGGTTCCGCTTCCGCGTAACGGCTCTGAGCCTGGTAGATGCCCGCCAGGTTCACGAGGGTACTGCCGGTGTCGCGATGGTCCGGCCCCAGGGTTTTCGTGGATAGGGCGAGCGCTCGCTTCTCGAGCGGCTCGGCTTCGGCGTAGCGTCCGAGCTCGATGTAGAGCGTGGCCAGATTGTTCAGGGCCGCGGTGACATCGGGATGATCGGCGCCTTGCACCTTTTCGCGCATGGCCAAGGTGCGCTTGTGCAGCACCTCGGCCTCGGGGTAGCGTCCCTGTGCTTGATGGGCGGCCGCCAAATTGCCCAGGATGGCCGCGACGACGGCGTTCTCGGGACCCACCGCTTTTTCGACGATCCGCAGCGCCCGCTGGTAAATAGGCTCGACCTCGCCGAACCGTCCCTGGTGATGGTACACACCGGCCAGCCCAATGAGATCCTGCAACAGGGCCGGATGATCCGCGCCATTGGCTTTCTCGCGCAGCGCCAGTGCGCGGCGGTGCAAGGATTCGGCCTCGGCGTAGTGTCCGAGATTGGCCTCGGTGTTGGCGAGATTGCTCATGCTGAGCGCGACATTGGGGTGTTCGGGCCCGAGCGCCTTCTCGAGCATGCCGAGCGACCGGCGGTACATGGCCGCCGCCTCGGCGTAGCGCGACTGGGCGTCGTAGGACATGGCCAGGTTGTGCAACCACGTCGCGATGGCCGACGGGTTCCCGGACCGTTCCACGGAGTCCAACGTCCGTTTCGCCAGCCGTTCCGCTTCCGGGTACTTGCCGGCGGCATAGAGTGACTGGAACTGATCGGTGAGCTGGCTGGTGTTTTGTGCAGCGGCACACCAGCCGCTGGCGCACAGGACCGCGAGCGCCAGCAGCGCCAGCATTTGGGTCTGAGAGCGAATTTCGCGAACCATGAGAGCGTTCCTTTCGACTTCGGAGTGTCAGCGCGAGCGCGCGGTGAGCTCA
This sequence comes from Planctomycetia bacterium, assembly GCA_041487215.1. Lineage (GTDB taxonomy): Bacteria > Planctomycetota > Planctomycetia > JALXBF01 > JBGPMX01 > JBGPMX01. The sequence goes on from JBGPMX010000316.1 coordinate 2,257, forward strand.
TCGGCGTCGGCATAGCGTAGGTGCACGACGGCCAGCAGGTTGCCCAGCTCGATGCCGCCGCGTTCGGCCAGGTTCTGGCGCAGCTCGCGGCCGGCCGCCGTGCCCAGCCGCCCGCGTGCGCCGGAGCGCGGCGCGTAGAAAGCGGCGGTGATCATGCCGATCTGGTCCGTGAACTGCCGCCGCGCGGCCAGGGATTGTTCTGCACGGCTCACCGTGAACGCTGCCTCGCGCCCCTGACTGCCCGTCTCGCGCACAAAGCCGCGGACCGCAAAAAGCTGCGACACCGCCGGGTCCAGCACCCAGTGCCGTGCGTCATCCAGGTCCACCCGCTTGCCCACGATGAACTCCCCGGCTCCCCGGCCGCGCTCGGGCAATGTGTTCAGGCCGTCCACGAGCAGCCGCATGCAGACGGGCTGACCGCTTCGGTTCTCCACTTCGATCTCATATTCTTCCCCCTCGCGCACCGGCACAAACGCGTCGTTGTCCTCGATCACGAACTCGCGGGCGCGGCCGCCGATCTTGACCCGAACGGGGAACGGGAAGGCCTGATCGAGCAGCGGGTGGGGTCCCTGCGCCCTCAGGTCCAGGCGCTGGATCAGCTGATCGGCAAGCGGCCGGTTCGGCCGATCAGGCGACGGCGGATCGGGGCGTCGGTCGTCCGGGCGCACCTGCACGCTACGGCCCAGCATCGCCCATTCGGACTCGCTGAGCGCTGCCGTCACATCCGCCGAACCGGCCACATCATCTGTCTCGGGATCGACCAGTTTGCAATCCAGGTTGACCACGCGCCCGAAGCGACCGTAGAGCGTGCCGAGCGCGACGGCCGATACCCCCCCCGCGTCGTGCGCGAACCGCTTGAGTGTGCCGGGCACATCGAGCGCATCGACCTGGAGTTCCTGCCGGTCCAGCGCGGCGTGGACGCGATCGTGCGCCACGACCCGAAACCTGTCCGCGGCGATCTCGCGCAGGCGGTCCGCGAGCTCGTCGCCGCACCAGCGGCCGAGCAGGCCGAAGTCGGCGCCCAGGCGCGGGCCGAGGCGGGTGTCATTGGCAAACTCGAGCACCGCCACCTGGCGCATGCCTCGGGCCTCGATGGACCGGGCGAGTTCGCCCGCCAGGGCGGCCAGCGCGTCTTTCAGGCTCTGGGTACGCAACCGGAACGGGGGGGGGGCGGTGCCGCGATCGACGGCCGCGAGCGGGACGAGCCCCTGGGTACTACCGACCAGGTCGGGCATCTGACGGACGCCGTCGTATCGCGCGCGCACGAAATCGGCGACGCGCTTCTTGGTGAAGAGTTCGAGCTCGGGCAGTGTGATGCGGCCATCGCCGTCGAGGTCCGCGCCGCCGCGCAGCGCCTCGATCACGAAGTGGAAAAAGACGCCGTGCCGCAGCTCATCGTCCTCGAACGCCCGCTCGCCGGCCGAGCAGCTATAGAGCGCCGCCACGCCACCCGGCGGCACGCTCTTCTGCGGCCGCGTGACGCTCTCGAGATTGACCTCCGGTCGCCCCCGCGTGCCTCCCGCCTGCGGGTCATCGCGGCAGGCGTCGGCCAGCAGCAGCTTGAAGCCCGCCGAGCACTTCGCCAGCTCACCGTACAACTCGCCGAACGGGATGAGTGTGCTCTTGTCTGCGAGGCGTGCGTCCGCCGGGCAGAAGTAGCTTTCGTCCGACCCGCGGAACTGGACCCCGTGCCCGGCCAGCGCCACCAGAACACTGTCGTGCTCCGTGCGATCGCGTAGCAGGTTCGCGAGCTCACGGCGTACGTTCGCGGCCAAGGGGAGGAACCGCGTCTCTTCAGCCCCTTTCGTCTGCGTGAGCAGCACGACGTTCTCGGGTCGGTAACCGGCGCCGCGCAGCACGTCCGCCAGTCCGTCCACATCGGCTTCGGAGTAGGGCAGATTCCGGAGTTCGGTCTTCGCATAGCTGCGCACGCCGATCAGCAGCGCGTACTTCTCGCCGGGCACCCCCTGCGCCGCTGGCCCACCAGGCAGTGCCGCGAGCGCAACGGCAAAAAGCGGCAGTGCGCTCGCCGCGATCCAAAAGCCGCAGGCAAGATGCCATGTTCCAGGTGCGCGATCGAACCGCGTCGTCATCGCATCGCCCCCTGCCTCGCCGCCGCCTTCTGCCGTGCCGGCCAGCGCAGCGATTCTGTGGAGCCCGATCACGGATTGCAAGCGCGCTGACGTCCTGGTAGGGGGTCAGTTTGAGAATTGACCTCCCCTTGTCCCCTTAGTAAGGGGGGGACAAGGGGGGGTATCAGCCAAACTGACCCACCACCGAAGTCCTCGCTTGTGCCGGTGACACGGGGCTACCCGGCACCGAGCGCTCCGGCCCGCGGCAAACCGCTGAGCCGGAGGATTTGCCGCGCATGCCCGGTCGCGCGAACGATGACCAATCGCCCGCCGCAAAGGCGCGCACGCTGCGCCGTCCGCACGAGCACGTTGACGAGGCCGCTGCCGAAGAACCCGATCCGCTCGAAGTCCAGGATCAGATTGGGCCGTTCCATCCCTTCGATCAGGCAGACGAGAGCTCTTTCGAGCCCGCGCAGTCCGAGCTCGTCCAGGGTGCTGTAGTCGCCGTTCAACTGGACGATCGTCGGGCCCGGTCGGCTGTTCTCATCGCCAGCGTTCGCCACGGCCAACGCGGATGGGATCGTAAGTGCGTCTTCGCAGAAAGTCGCAGTGCGGTCCATGACGGATTCCTCCTGCCAGAGTAAGAGGTCCGAGCAAAGATCCGGAGCTCGCGCGGAACTCCAGGGATCGCCGGGGCAGCTCGGATTGGTGCAATGCCCGCAGTTCGCCAGGGAAAACGAGCGAGACAGCGAGATCTTCCGGACATGTGGAGGACTTGCGAAATCGGCTCAGGTTCGCGCCGAGGGACCGATGATCGGGATGAACCTGAATGCCAGCCGTTCGGGCTGAAGGCCGCGGCGAGTTTTGCTGGAAGTCCCCGCCGCGGGGCCCTACGATGATCAGCCGCGCTCGGCGTGACCGGCGCACGCCGCAGCCTGGCGGTCGTTTAACCGCAAGCCGAAGGCGTGCGCGTGGGCTCCAGCGCTGCCCGGAGAGGCGTGGGTGCCGACCGCCGCGCGCTCGAGCTGTGGCCGGACCCGGGCCGCACCTCACGCCGAAAGGCAGGGCGACTTTCTTCGGAAGATTGGCGCACCGAAGCCGTTTTCCTCGTGATGGCGCTCGCCGGTGCGAGCGCTCCCGGTCCCCTCAGGAGTCTCCGCATCAGCTTTCCGACCAGTCCGTGAGCGTGGCGTGTGCGTTGCTCGGCCTTTCGCTCGCTACCGCCCGTACTACGACAAACCGGCTCCCGAAGGGCCGATGATGAAGCGCCGCATTGCAATGACCGGTTGCCTCGCAAGAGCAACGTTTCGGAGGCACGAACCTTGATCCAGCTAGAACCCAGGGCTCTGTTGCTCCTGCTCGGACTGGCACCCGCGTGCGCGAGCGGCGCCCGGGCTGACGAGCCCCCCACGCCGCTCGCCGGGGCGGCCTACGGGATCCTCAAGCAGTACTGCTACCGCTGCCACGGCGTCGACTTCAAAGTGCCCGGCTACAACGTGCTCGACCGCGACATCCTTATCGCCCAGCGCGGGGACGATGCGCCGTACGTCGTGCCGGGCGATCCGGACGCCTCGGAGCTGTGGCAGCGCGTCGGTGTCGAGAAGGACATGCCGCCGTCCGGCAAGAAACCGTCGGACGAAGATCGCGCCACGCTCCGGAAGTGGATCGAGGCGGGCGCACCGTTTCCAGAACGCAGCGTGCCGGCACGCGAGTTCCGGAGCGAGAAAGACATCCTGCGCGCGATCCGCGACCACCTGCGCTCCGTCCCCGACAGCGACCAGGGTTACCAGCGTTACTTCACTCTGACGCACCTTTACAACAACCCGCGTGTCAGCGACGACGAGATGCGGCTGTACCGGGCGGCGCTGTCCAAGGCGGCCAACAGCTTGAGCTGGAAGCAGGCCCTGGCGCTGCCCCGGCCCGTGGACGAC
>JBGPMX010000317.1:0-6255 GCA_041487215.1 Planctomycetia bacterium
CGCGGCGGCGAGACCCGCGCATGGGGACCAGAGCGCGTGCTTATCCGAACAGCGCGCGGACCGGCGCCCCTTCGCTCAGGACCATGGGCCGGTTCAGGAAGGCGTCGTGCATCACCGTGGCCGGCTCGAGCCCGAGGGCATGATAGATCGTGGCCACGATGTCCGGCGGCCCGAGCGGTGCGTCGATCGGATAGGCAGCCATGCGATCGGAGGCTCCCACGACGCTGCCGCCCCGCACGCCGCCGCCGGCGAACACCACCGAGGCGCACGACCCCCAATGGTCCCGCCCCGCGTTGGCGTTGATGCGCGGCGTGCGGCCGAACTCGCCCATCGTCACAACCAGCGTCTCTTCCAGCAGCCCGCGTTCCGCCAGGTCCTCGAGCAGGCCGGACAGGCCCTGGTCGAGCATCGGCAGCAACTCGCCCTTCAGGCACTCGAAGTTCTTGGCGTGCGTATCCCAGCCGTCGCATTGCGACATGTAGTTGAAGTGGATGGCCACGAACGAGACGCCGCGCTCGACCAGGCGGCGTGCCAAGAGCAGGCTCTGGCCGAAGCGGTGGACGCCATAGCGCTCGCGCAGCCGGTCCGGCTCCTTCTCGAGCGCGAACAGGTCCTCGCTGCCGGCTCCCCGCACCAGCCGCGCGGCGTGCGCGCGAAACGCCTCGTACTCCGCCGCCGGCCGCGCGCGCGGGCCGTCCCCTTCCAGAAGCGCCAGCAGCGATTGCCGCGTGTCGAGCCGGGCGGCCGGCACGTCTTCGGCCGGCCTCAGGCGGCTCACGGGCAGCCGCACATCGTCGTTGATCGCCAGCGGGTCATAGCGCGGGCCCAGGAAGCCCGCACGCCCGCCCCCCGCGATCGGCACCGACTGCATGCGCACCTGCACTTCGGGAATCGCCACGTAACCCGGCACGCCCGCGTCGCTGTGCTTGAATTTCGCCACCACCGAGCCCATGTGCGGGTGATCGCTGCGCGACGGCGGCAGGATCGTGTTGGCGCCGAGCGGCACGGCCGAGACCCGGCCGGTCAGCGTGTGATACGTCATGAACGGGTGATCGTGGTTCGGATAGGTCACCGAACGGACCAGCGCGAGCCGGTGCGCCTGCCGTCCCAACCGCGGCAGGTGTTCGCTCAGCAGCATGCCGGGCACGGTGGTCTGGATCGGCCGGAACGGGCCACGGATCTCGGCGGGCGCATCCGGTTTCAGATCCCACATGTCGATATGCGGCGGCCCGCCAAGCAGGTAGACCAGGATGCAGCTCTTGGCCTTCGCGCCGCCGGTAGCCGTTCCCAGCGGTGGGCCAGCGAGCGCGCGGCGGGCCGGCACGGCGCCGGAGAAGAGCGCGAGTGTCCCGGCGCGCAAAAGTGTTCGCCGCGAGAGAGACCCTTCGCGTGCTGCCATGTTGTCTTCCGTCGCTTGCGATGGGAAGCCCGTGCGGGCAAGGATAACCGGGTGGGAATGGCGTCGCAACGCCGCGCTCGATAGTCGATTTTTATTGTTGCACGCTCCGCCGCGGGCTACAACGACTACCGCCGTCGCTCATGTTTCTTGAGACGAGAGGAGCCGGCATGCGCGATTCTCGGGGGATAGACCATGCCCTCTGATCTCTTCGATCTGACCGGGCGCGTGGCGTTCGTTTCCGGCGCCGCGCAGGGGATGGGGCGGGCCATGGCGCTGGCGCTCGCCGAGGCGGGAGCGGACCTGATGCTGGCCGACCGCAACGGCGAGGGGGTCGAGAAGACGGCGCGCGAGATCCGGGAGCGCGGACGCCGGGCGGTCGCGGTGCGCTGCGACGTGTCCGAGCCCGACCAGATCCGGCCGATGTTCCGGCAGCTCGACGCCGCTTTCGGGCGGATCGATTTCGCCGGCAACGTGGCCGGCGACACAGTGCTCGGTCGCCCCGAAGAGATCCCGCTCGAGGATGTCGAGCAGGCGTGGCGCAGCCTTGTCTTCGGCCGATTCTGCTGCTGCCAGGAGGCCGGACGCCGCATGCTGGCCGCCGGGCGAGGCAGCATCGTCAACATCGGATCGCTGGCCAGCATCACCGCGCTAGGACGCGGGCACATCGCCTACAGTATGGCGATGGGCGCCGTCGTCCAGATGACACGCGAGCTGAGCACCGAGTGGAGCGGCCGGGGCGTGCGCGTGAACGCCATCCTGCCCGCCCAGGTGGTCAACCCGAGCCTCGAAAAACGCATGGCCGCGGACCGCGGGCTCCGTGCCAAGTTCCTGAGCGGCATCCCCGCCGGACGGCTCGGCCAGCCGGACGACATCCGCGGCCTGGCGGTGTTCCTGGCCTCCGACGCGTCCGCCTGGATCACCGGGGCGCTCATCCCGATGGACGGCGGCAACCTGGCGATGAACGCGGGGGGATCCGCCGGTTAGGACGCTTTCCCGTTCATCCATTCCGAGTGAGACCGCATGGCGACCGATACCGAAGCCGGGCTGAGCCGCGAGCTGCTCCTGGGGCTCTACCGGCAGATGCAACTGATCCGGCGCTGCGAGGAGCAGCTGGCTCGCGCGCACCAGCGCGGCCTGGTGCACGGCGCGTGTCACACATACGTCGGGCAAGAGGCGATTGCTGCCGGCGTCTGTGCGCACCTCCGCCGCGAGGACGTGGTCTTCAGCACGCACCGCGGGCACGGGCACGCGCTGGCCAAGGGGGTGGCGCCGGGCCAGCTCATGGCCGAGCTCTACGGCCGCGTCACGGGCTGCTCGCGCGGCCGCGGCGGCAGCATGCACCTGTTCGCGCCCGAGCTGGGCCTGATGGGCACTAGCGGCATCGTCGGGCCGTGCATCTTGCAGGCGGCGGGCGCGGGCTACAGCTTCAAGCTGCTCGCCAGCGATCGGGTCGCGGTAGCCTTCTTCGGGGACGGCGCGGTCAACAACGGCGCCTTCCACGAAGGGCTCAACATGGCGAGCATCTGGCGGCTCCCCGTTCTGTTCGTCTGCGAGAATAACCAGTTCGCCACCGAGGTGCCGTTCCGCTACGCGGCGGGGAACCCCGGCGTGGCCAACCGAGCGGCGAGCTACGGGCTGCCGGGGATCGAGGCCGACGGCAACGACGTGCTGGCGGTGTACGAGGCTGCGGGCGAGGCCGTGCGCCGGGCGCGGAGCGGCGGCGGGGCCACCCTGATCGAGTGCGTCACCTACCGCACTCGCCCGCACGCCGAGGGCATGGGCGATTTTACCTATCGCTCGCGCGAGGAGGTCGAGGCATGGAAGGCGCGCTGCCCGATCCGCCGCCTGCGCGATGGGCTGCGCGCCGACCGGCTTGTCCCCGAGTCGGAACTCGAGGCGATCGATGCCGAGCTCGAAAAGCTGATCGACGACGCGCATCATTTCGCCGAGCACAGCCCGTGGCCCGATCCGGAAACCGCAGCGACCCACGTGTTCGCCCCCGCCCCGCCGGCCGGCCCGGCGCCGAACGAGCCCGGCGCTGCGGCGGCACCGCTGCGGCTCCACCAGCCGGAACGCCCGAGCGGCGACGCAGCCGCGGGGACGCCGCGCGTGCGTGAGATCACCTTCATGAAGGCTACGCACGAGGCGCTCGCCGAGGAGATGGCTAGCAACCCGACAATCTTCGTGATGGGGGAGGGGATCGGCAAGCGCGGCGGCAATTTCAACACCACCACCGGGCTCTACGACCTCTACGGCCCCGAGCGGCTCTGCGATACGCCCATCTGCGAGCGCGGCTTCGTCGGCCTGAGCTGCGGCGCGGCCATGACCGGCACGCGGCCCGTCATCGACTTCATGTTCGCCGATTTCGTGCTCGACGCCGTCGGCGAAATCGTCAACCAGATGGCCAAGATCCAGTACATGACCAGCGGCCGGCTCCGCATGCCGGTCCTGCTGCGCGGGGCGATCGGCATCGGGCACTCGGCGGCCACACACCACTCCGGCAGCTATTACCCGATGTACGCCCATTTCCCCGGCCTGCGCGTGGTCGTTCCCGCCACGCCCTATGATGCAAAGGGGCTACTCCGAACCGCCCTGCGCTCGGATGACCCGGTGATCTTCCTCGAGCACAAATCGCTGCTCAGCACGAAGGGGCCCGTGCCCGAGGGGGACTATTGCATCCCCTTCGGCCGCGCATCTGTGGTTCGCCCCGGCTCGGATGCCACGGTGGTCGCTCTCGGATTCATGGTGCACCAGGCGCTGGCGGCGTGCGCAGAACTGGCGGCCGAGAACATTGCGGTGGAACTGATCGACCCGCGCACCGTGGCGCCGCTCGATATCGCTACGATCGCCGAATCGGTGCACAAGACGGGGAGGCTGTTGATCGTCGACGAGACGTTTGCGCCGTGCGGCATCGGGGCGGAGATCGCCGCCCAGCTCATCGATCGCGGCTTCGATGATCTCGACGCGCCGATCCGCCGCCTGAACGGCGCGCATACGCCGACCCCGTACAGCCCGCCGCTGGAGGCGGCCGTCGTGCCGAATCCGCAGTCGATCGCTCGGGCCATCCGCGACCTGCTAGCCGAGTAATGTGGCCCGCCGCCGCGTGGCGGTGACACCGATACCCCCCTTGTCCCCCCCTTCGTAAGGGGGGGAAGGGGGGGTATCAGCGATGCAAACGTTTCGTTCGGATCGGTCATCGCCCGCCCGTGCGTAGATCCGCTGGAAGGCGCGTGTTTTTCATCCGCCCAGCCCTGGGCGATGTTCTTTCACTGCGACGGAGCCCTTGCCGATGCCGATTCCCATCACCGTGCCGCGTCTCGGTTGGACCATGGAGGAGGGGATCTTCGGCGGCTGGCTCAAGCGGGAGGGGGACGACGTCGAGGCGGGCGAACTGCTGTTCACGCTCGAGGGGGAGAAGGCTTCGCAGGAGATCGAGGCGATCGATGGCGGAGTGCTGCACATCCCCCCCGGCGCGCCGCAGACCGGGGACGTCGTCGCCGTGGGCGCGGTATTGGCGTACCTCTTTGCCCCCGGTGAACGCCCGTCCTGGGAGACCGGTGCGGGCGTGGGGCCCGCCGCGCCGCGGTCGAACCCGAGCGGCCCGGGCGAGGCAGGCTCGGACGCCCCGCCGCCGCCCGCAACGGCGGGAGGCCGCGCCGGCCGGAACCCAGAACCCGACCCCGCGCGGGAGCCGGCGATCAGCCCCCGAGCGCGGCGCGCCGCACGGAAGCTGGGCGTGGAGTGGCGATCGCTCAGCGGCACGGGCAGGACCGGCCGGATCCGCGAGAAGGACGTGCAGCAGGCGGTCGCACGCCGGCCGGCGTCGCAGGAGCGCACGGCGACGGAACCGCGGCTCTACGACGCGACCGACCTGGCCGCGGCGTCGCAAGACACCGCGCACCAGGCACAGCCGGTTCAGCCCGGCCGCCGCAGTTCGATCAGCCGCATGCGCCGAGCCATCGCGAACCGCATGCGCGCGAGCCTCGCGACGACGGCGCCGGTCACGCTCACCAGCGACGCCGATGTGACGAACCTGGTCGTGCTCCGCCGGGGGCTGCCCGCGCAAGCGGGCTACACCGATCTGATCGTGAAACTGACCGCCGCCGTGCTCGAGCGACATCCGCTCGTCATGGCTCAGTGGCACGATGACGCGCTCGTCATCCCGGACGACATCCACATCGGCATAGCGGTCGACACGGACGACGGCCTGCTGGTTCCGGTCCTGCGTGATGTGCTGCACCGCACGCTCGAGCAGATTGCTGCCGACGCGCGGGAGCTGATCGAGGCGGCTCGGGCCGGCCGCATCGCGGCCGACAAGCTGTCGGGTGGCGTGTTTACGGTCACGAACCTGGGCATGCACGGCATCGACGCGTTCACGCCGATCATCCACGCCCCGCAATCAGCCATTCTGGGGATCGGACGGATCCGCCGGGAACCGTGCGTCGTGGGCGACGCGATCGTGCCGCGCGACCGGATGACGCTGAGCCTGACATTCGACCACCGCGTCATCGACGGCGCGCCGGCCGCCCGCTTCCTGGCGGACTTGCGCAGGGCGATCGAGGAGCCGGCTGCGGTGCTCGATCCCGGCGCGGGTTCCGGCGGGCAAGCGCGTTGAGCCGGATCGCTGGCTTGGCGAGGCGCACGCTCGCATTCGCTGCTCGCTCTGCCTCTTCGTCATTTCCGCTCCTTGGCCGCCAGGGCGTCGCACACGAAGTGCGCCAGCGATTGGACCGTGATCGCCTTCGTGATCTGGTTGGGCTGTGGGTGCTGCTCGGCGCATCATCACCTCATCGGAGGGCCTTTGTGTGCGCGCTTGCTCCCCTCTCCCCGCTTGCGGGGAGAGGGGTCGGGGGTGA
>JBGPMX010000318.1:0-6233 GCA_041487215.1 Planctomycetia bacterium
CGCTCGAATGCTTCCGTGAGCGAGTTGTATATGTCCTCGCTCTCCTGAAGTTCCTGCTTGAGCGATTCGACGTAGAATGCGATGGGATCGAACCCATCACCTCCGTCGCCGTCCCGGCCGGCCATCTGGTTGGCCTTATCGATCGCGTCGGCGCGTTGAGTGTAGTGCTCTTTGGTGAGTTCGATCTTGCGGCGCAGCTCCTGCACGCCGGGATAATCGGGCCCGTAGTCTTCCAGCAGCATTTTCTCCTGGAGCAGGAGCGGGAAGATCGCATCGTCGAGCGGCGATGCCAGGCCCCCCGAGCCTGTGCTCGTGCCCCCGGCGGATCGCGCAGCGATCACGGCGAGCGCCAGCCGGCTGCCGCCGTTCTGGAGCGCGTTCTCCACCGCCTTCAACCGTCCGACGAGGTCCGCCTTTTTGACGAGCAGCGTGGACCGCGCGTCCTCAAACTGAGCCAGCCGCTGCTGATGGATGTTCGCGCCCGCCTTGCCCGTCCAGAGCAGCGGCGAATGCTTGCGGAAATCGAGGTAGCGATCCCCCTTCTCTTTAAGATCCGCGCGCAGCTCGTCCTTCGCCTCGGTGATGAGATGCAGCGTCTTCTCGCTGACGTCCTGGTAAGTGTCGCCCAGGAAGTCCTGGTAGCTCTCCATCACCGCATTAAGCACCGTGCCGCACTCTTCGGCAATCGGACCACGGATCGAGAGCCGCAGGATATTGCTGCTCGAGACGTTCCCGTCCTTCGAGTCCCGGTTCACGGAGAGCGCGGCGATGATCGAGGCGGTGGGATCACGCAGCGCCGCGTACGAGCGCAGCGTGTGCAGCTGGCGTTTTTTCACGGCACGCCCCACGATCCACGGGCTCTTGATGAGCCCGATGTGCGTGGGCAGGTAGTCCTCGTAGTAAGACAGCACCGAAATGCCCTGCACCGGCAGCACGTCGGGCTGCTTGCGAATCACCAGCACCTGGGCGTCGGCCTGGAACACCGGCGGGCACTGCAAAAAGTAAAGGTAGCCGAAGCCGAGCCCGACCAGCATGCCGAAGACGATGATCCACTTCCGCCGCAGCACGACGCCCCAGAGGTTCGGGCCCGCCGAACTCGCCGGCGGATCGGGCATCTCCATCGGGAAGGATTCTGGCTCTTGTGCCATGGCCTTGCGATCTCGAACTGTTTTCTACGCCGAACCAAACCGATCGTTCGGACCCGATGGCTCGGCTCCGGTTCGACTTCATTCGGGTTCAACGCTCTTCCACGGGCCCCCGCTGGTGCCTCAGTACCGCACCAGGTCGTACGCCATCTTGCCGAGCTCGTTCATGTAGGTTCCGAACCCATCGCGGCACTGCCACCAGTCGGTGGGGCCAAATCCCTCGGTCGGGGCACCCAGGAACGCAATCCGCGACGCCTCCGCGCCGAGCGCGCGGCGGAACACCCGCCGAGCGCGTCGCGTATGGTACGAGCTGGTCACCACGGTCACTCGGACGCCGGGGTGCTCGCGGAGGAACCCGGCGAGCGCCCGCGCCTCGTCCCGCGTGCTCGTGCACGCCCCCGGCAGCCGCACCAGGTGCCCGGCCGATATCCCCTGGTGGGCGAGCACCCTTGCCACGACCTCGTCTTCGGACGGCACCATGCCGTCCTGGGTGTCGAGCGACGGGGCACTCCGAGCGACGATCACCTGGGTCGCCAGGCCATGCCGCAGCAACGCCGCGGCAAGAAAGGGCCGCGTGTCGTTGCCCCCCCCCAGCACCATGCAGCTATCGGCCGCCACAGGCGCCGTGCTGACGTCGAGAAAACGCGCGACCAACGGCAGCAGGCGACCGCGCGCCGCGTAGGCGCTAACGATGATCAGCGGGACGAGAAGCCAGGCCGTCCACCGCCGCGCCCGCTGCCGCTTCAGCGACGCTTCCCCGGCTCGCTCCGCCCGAATACGCCGCATCCATCCCAAGCCTGCTCTCGAGCCAGGCGTCGGGGTCCCAATCTCGGACGCCCCCCGGCCGTTCGCCCTGGGACCACGCGTAGCCGAGCGCCATGTACGAGTTGAAGAGATCAAGCACGCCCGCCTTCTTCTGCCACCAGTCGTTTTCGTCGTAGCGACGATCCCCCAGCGGATGCCAGCAGATCCGGGCCATCCGGGCGGAACCGAGCACACGCCCACAGACAAAACGGCTGTGCCGCGCACCCAACCGCGCGCAGAGAGCCAGAACGGTCATGGGAGCATGCGCGTCGAGCCACACGCGGAGCTGACGGGCCGCTTCCCATTCCCCCGCCGCACGCCCCGGTATCAGCGTTACAGCGTCCACGGGAACGCCGTGCTGCACGAGCGCACGCCGCGCGGTTTCTTCCGCCGGCGGCAGAATGCCCTGCCGTACCAGCCGACCTGGTGCGGTCTCGATCAGCAGCACGCCTCGCACCGTGCCGTCAGCGTAAAGCCTCGCCGCCTCTTCCAGGCACCGGTCGCCGCCCACGACAAGAGCCACGTCGCTCGGGCGTACGTCATCGGCGACCAGAAGCGGCCAGGCTGCCGCGCGCAGGATGGGGCAATGCAATCCGTAAAGCGCGGCCAGGACGCCGACGATACAAGTCACGCGGCCGAGCACGCGCCGACATCGCGGCCCGGCGCGGCCGAGGCCCCGCCACACGTCCGAACGCCCACTGAGCGATGGGAACCCGACCGCGTCGCGGTCCGGGGCGCCCGCCCTGATGCCATCGCTCGTGCCGCTCACACAACGCCTCAGTTCCCTAAGAGCGTCTAACAAAACCGAATGAAGTCGAACCGGAGCCGGGCCATCCGGTCAGGACGATCGGTGTTTCTTTGGTGCGTTAAACCTTGCTTGTCTCGCCGCGCGGTTTCGGATATGTCATGCGGCGCGCAGGCTGTTCCCGGACGGGCGTTCTACCGGATCTTACCAATTAGGCCAAGTGCGAATCACCAGGAGTCAGGTTTTCGCTGCGCGACGCGCCATCGGTCGCCGGGACCGGCATTTCGCCATAACACACGGGGCCAGATCGAGTTCCTGCTCCGGACCATACCGGGCCACACGCAAGCGCTCTCCGCGGCGTGCGCACGCGTCGCCGATTGGCACTCGCTCTTCGCCTACGCGGGCCGGCACGGAGTCGAGCCGGTGCTCTACCACGCCGTGCGGGGCGCGGGCTGGACTCTCGAACCCAGCGTCGTCACGAGCGTGGAGCGGCAGCTCGCGCTCGAGCGGCTGGCCCACAGCACAGCGCGCGCCGTGCTCGACGAAGTTCTGGACGTTTGCGAGTGCGCCGGGATCCGTGCCGCCCCGCTCAAGGGGCCGCTACTTGGCGAGCGGATTTACCCGCGCGGCGTCCTCCGTCCCTGCACCGACCTGGACCTGCTGGTCGCCCCGGCGGACCTGCCTCGTGCCGCCGCCACGCTCGCGCGCCTGGGCTACACGGCGGCGTCGGGCCCCTCGGCCCTGTACCATCGCCGCCACCACCATCACCTGAGCTTGCACCGGCGCGGTGCCCCGCCGCTCGAGCTGCACTTTCGTGCTTACAGCGGGTTCGGCATCGAGCTGCCCGCCGAGGACTTCCTGGAGCGCGCATCGCTCGACGCGCACCGCCTGCCGCGTACGTGGCTCCTCGAGCCCGAGGACGAGTTGCTGTTTCTGGCCGTTCATGCGGCGGGACATCTCTTCCTACGGCTCGGATGGCTGCTCGATCTCAAGCTGTTCCTGGGCTGTCATTCCGGACTGAGCTGGGACCGAATCCGCAGCCGGATCGAACGGGCGGGCATTGCCGGGCCGGTCTCGATGACGCTCGAGACCCTGCGTGGCCGATGGGGAACCGATCTGGGTGCCGGCTGCGAGCTGGCCGAGTGGTGCCCGCTCCGCTCGGGGCTCGCGCGGTGCTTGCTTCCGCGCGGCGACCGAACGAGCGGCGCGCGGCCTTCCGCGTTCCGATCGCTCCTGTTCAACGCCGCGCTCTCCGCACGGCCCCGCTCGGCGGCCTGGCTGCTGCAGCATCATCTTTTACGTGCGGCACGGCGGCGCGTACGGCGCGGTCTTCCGTCGCTTGCGCCCGAGTCCTGGGCCGCGTGAAGGGCAGCGTCCCCCGCGTGGGAGCGGCGTCGGGGGTGCCTGTGCAATAATGCGGAATCACGGTTTGTGGTGTGGCGCACCGTGTCCAGCGGCTACGAGACTCGCCGCCTGATCGAAGCGCGCACTCGAAACGACTGTGACACGGTGTAGCCGAATGGCCAGGCCGCACGCAGGGTACCCCAGTGGAACCAACGATGACCAACCTTCGCTCGCAGCGCGGCCCCGCTCCCCGTTCTGCGGCGGCTTTTGCGCATCGCTTCGCGCTGCGGCAATTCCCGGACGCCTCGCTCCTCGTCGACTTTCGCAGCGGCATGGTCTATCGCCTGAATCCGCTCGCCGTTCAAATCTGTGAAGCGCGCGGACAGGGCTGTTCCGCGCCCAAGATCGCGCATGATCTGGCACAGAGCTTCGGCATCGACGAGCGGCGGGCGAAACGGCATGTAACGAAGCTGTTGGCCGAGCTCGATCAGCGACCGCCTCGAGCGAGTCCGAAGCCGCTCAGCTTTGGGCGCGATGCGGCAGGCTTCGTGTTACGCTGGCACGGGCATTCCGTGCTGCATATCGGCGGCGCAGGCCGCTCGATCCGTCTCCTGGGTGACCTGCGGCTGTTGCGCCTCGATGTGGCCGCCTGCCTGCGCTGGGCCACACCGCACCTTCTGGCACTCCATCACCAGCCAGTTCTGCACGCGTCGGCGGTGCGGTGCACGGGCGGCGTACGCGCGATCTCGGGCGCGAGCGGGGCGGGCAAGACGACCCTGGCCCGGCTGCTGGCGCGGCACGGAGCGTCACGGATCGCCGAGGACCTCGTGGCGATTCGCGTCCGCGCCGGCGTCCCGGTGGTCGCCGCGGATTTCGAAACAAGGCTGCGCTCGTGGGTCGAAGACCGATCGCGCCAGCTCGCGGCGTTACGCTTGATGAAAGTCAGCGCGCGCGAGCTGCGGGAAATGGTGGGCGGCCCGGCCGAACCACTCGTGGGCGTGTGGTTTCTCGACTGCACGCGGCGCTCCGGTGAACGGCTCACCGCACAGCACACGACGGCATCCGAGGCCGCTGTGTTACTGCTCGAGAACGGGTTTGCCGAGCTCGGCGTACGGTATGCCTGGGCGGAGCTGCTGGAGGTCGCGGCCGTGGCCGCGCAGTCCGTGCCCGTGGCGCGGGTCCGCGTGCCGCACGGACTCAAGGCGCTCGGCAAAGCCGTACGCGCCTATAAGCAACGGCTACGGCCACATGAGCCCGGATGATTCATTTGCATACGATCAGGTACTGCGGCGATTGCACGCATGAGCCGGACTATAATTCGATTTCGACGTCGTAACGCGTGCCGTTGCCACGGCGATTTGCCAGCCAGGCGTGCCCGTCGACACGATTTCCACGCCGGTGCAACCCGATGCGGAATGGCTCGCGGGCGGCCGCGGGGTCCAGCGCCATCTCGAGCATGACGCGGCGGTAGCAACCGCCCCCCGGCAGACACCGGTCTACCCACGCGATCGCGCGCCGCAGACGAGCGCGCGCCGCCGGACCGCGCGCCGGCCTGCCGCGCCCCTGAGCGCGGCATCGCGCCAGGCCGGGAGCCGGGCCCTGGAGACGCCGGAGCATCTCAACGATCGGCAGAGCGGCCAGCACGCGCACGGACTCGAGCAGCGTTGAGAAGAGATCGCGCGCAGCGGTCATGCGGCGGGCCCCGCGCGGGGTTCGAGCAGTGCGTGCCGCACGAGCTCTACGAGCAGCTGCGCGCTGTCGCGCTGCATCTCTGGGAGCGACACGCCGTGGGCGGCGCTCAGGCGTTCCGCGATCTGCGCGGCCGAGAACCCGTCGCCGGCGAGCTGCCAGATGGTTCGGGCCGTCCGGTTCAACTGGAACGCGCCGCCTCGGCCGAGGTGCACGAGCAGCAGTTCCTCCCCCACCGGTTCGCTTGCGACGCCGGCGGCCACGGCATAGCGCGGATCGATCGCGTCCCTCGAAGCCGGCAGATGAAGCATGGGCCGAGGATCCCCGAGCGCGCGTGATAGACGGCGGCAGCAGGATACGGATGCGTGCGTCCGGGTCAAGCCCGTTTGGGACGGACCCGCCCCAACAACCGTCCGTCGGCAGCCAGCCCCCCTGCGATCGATCGAGCACGTCGTGGCATGGCGCCAGACTTCGGCAAGCCCTCGACGCTGGCAAACAAAACTCCC
>JBGPMX010000319.1:0-6203 GCA_041487215.1 Planctomycetia bacterium
AGGGGAGTCCGGCCCCCTCTCCCGCTCATGGATCCGCGGGAGAGGGACGGGGTGAGGGCCGCAGGTGAGGCGCCTCCTCACTCGAGCTAAGCCCCCTCATCCTGCACTCTCCCCGCATGATCCATGAGCGCGGGGGCGAGGGGACCGTAACCCGGGGGAAGCACCGAGATCCTTCGCTTGCTCGTGCCTCGCTGGCTCAGGATGACAACCTGCCTGACTCCTGACCCCTGACCCCTGGCCCCTGACTGCTGACTGCCAACTGCCGACTACTCACCGATCACCGGCCCGGCCGCCCACTCGATCCCCTGCACGATCATGCGGCGGAACGGCGGGTTCTCTTGCGGGTCCTTCGAGCCGGGCTTCCAGGCCGCGTGGCCGAAGGAAGTGACAAAGACCCGTCCCTTGCCGTAGTTCCGCACCCAGGCGATCGGCCAGTCCTCCCCCTCGTGCTCGACCGTCGCGATCGTGTCCAGCGTGCCGCGCGTCTGCAGGTGGTAGTACAGCTCATCGTCGTGTTCGAAATCCTGGATGCCGCGCGCGATCGGGTGGTCCGGCTGCGCGACCCGCACAGTGTAGTGGCCGATGCGGACCTTGGTGTCCGGCTCTCCCTTGTGGCTCAGCACCCCGCCGAGCAGGTCGCGCATGGCGGGCTTCCAGTCGTCGGCGGCGCAGCAGAAGCCGTGGATCGACGCCAGCGCTTTGCCGCCCGATACGAAGTCAAGCATGGCCTGCTGCTGCGATTCGGTAAGCCGGTGCTCATCGTCGCGGCGGTCGGCGTTGACCACGAGCACGTCGTACTTCGCGAGCGCCGGGGTCTCGAGCAATGCCGCGTCTTCGCCGATCGTCACCCGGAACTTACCGGTCTCCTCGAGCACGCGCTGCAGGTACTGCGTCTGCTCGCGGTAGCCGTGGTGCTCGCGCTGCCCGCCGCTCAGGATGAATACCTTGGCCCCGTCGGGCACCTTGCGCTGGGCCAGCGCCGGCGCGGGGAGGCAGGCAAGCACGAGGACCAGCGCGACGAACCAAGCGAATCCGGGCGGCAACCAACGGCGCACGCGGTGGCTCATGGTGTGAACTCCGGGAAGCGGGGCGGGTAGGAACGAGCCGATTCGCGCGGGCGAGCGGCTACTTGTTCTCGTACTTCATGAGGATCTCGAGCCGCGGGATGCCGGCCAGCGTCTCGTAGCCGCCGTCGATGATGGTCTCGGCCAGCCGCCCCACGCTGCGGAAGTACGCGTCGGAGGGGCGTTCGCCGGTAAGCTTGCGGCGCAGGTCCTGGCAGAGCAGGTCGGCCGCCGCCGTCGTCACCTCGTTGGCCTCGCGGTTCGCCCAGAGCGCGGTGACCAGGATGACCACGGTGTCCTGCACGCGCTGCGACAGCTCGGCGATGCGGCACTGCCGGTCGGGCAGCTTGAGCTGGTGCTTGACCATCGTCCCGGAGAGCTCGAGCGGATGCCGCGAAAACATCTCGAGCGCGAAGTCCACGTGCCGCGCCAGGGCCGGCGCCATGCCCGGCAGCTTGACGCGCTTGCTCCCCGCGAGCTTCTGCCCAAGCATCCATCGGGCGTAGCTCGCGAGCTCGCCGCGCAGCGCCCAGGCGTGCCGCGGGTGGGCCGGGTTGAAGTTCTTCAACCCGTGCCGCTGGAGCGCCTTGCCGATCGGCTCGAAATACGCCATGCCGTGCTGCTTGGCCAGCGACTTGAAGAAGGCCATGCCGAGCATCTCGCCCTCCCCCTCGTAGATGCACGGGGCCAGGAAGTCATAGGCGTTGTCGCCGAAGAGGTGGCCGTGCAGGAAGGAGCGGCCGCCGTGCGTCTTCATGAAGAGCTCGATCGCCGCTTCCTTCTGCCCCTCGCTGCCGAAGATCTTGGCGATCACGCACTCGAGCTCGCCGCGGTACCCCTGATCGATGAGCCACGAGCACCAGTCGACGAGAGCGTCGGCGCCGGCAATCAGCGACGCCAGACGCGCGACGCGACGCCGCACCAGTTCGCGGGTGTTGATCGACGCGCCGTACGTCTTGCGGAACTCCGCCCAGGGGAGCAGGTTGGCCAAGAGCGCCCGCATGACCCCGCCCGCCGCCGCGCAGAGCGCCACGCGGCCGAGGTTCAAGCCGTGATAGGCGATCGTCAGCCCGTCGCCGATCGGCGGGACCAGCAGGTTCTCCTTCGGCACGCGAAAGCCGCGAAAACGCAGGCCGTTGTTGTAGGTGTGCCGCAGCGCGTACAGGCCGTACGGCACCGTCTGGAACTCGTCGGTCTCCCGGTCAGGGAGCTCGGCGATGAGCACCGACGGCTTGCCGTCGATCATGCAGACGAGCCCGATCGTCCGGCCGGGGATGGCATTGGTGATGAAGAGCTTCTCGCCGGTCACCTCGTAGTGGTCCCCGCGCAGGACGGCCACGGTGCGCAGCGCGGTGAGGTCGGAGCCGGCGCACGGTTCGGTGAGCGCGAACCCGGAGAGCGACTGGCCGCTGGCGAGCCTGGGCAGGAAGCGCTGCTTCTGATCGGGCGACCCGAACGTTCGCACGGGATCGACCGCGCCGATACAGCCGTGCACCGACGCGGTGCCCGCCGTGGTGGGCTCGAACGTCGCAACCTGCCGCAGCATGCGGGCGAAGAGGCGGAACGGGGCGCCCTGGCCGCCATATTTGCGGTCCACCAGCATGCCCCAGTAGCCCGCGGCGGCGAGCTCGTCGATCACCTGCGGCGCGATCTTGCGCTGCGCGTCGTAGATGGTGTCCGCCGTGCGGTGCCGCCGCACGATATCGAGCGATCGCTCGATGGCCGCCTCGCAGGGGTGCCCGGCGGGCGCCGGGGGAGCGACCATGAGGTCCATCGGCACGCGGCGATCCCACACCGACCTGTGCACGGGACTGTGGACGGTCTGGTACTGGGGGGCGAACAGGGATTCCACCTGGTCGTCGGCCGTATCGACGGCCCCGGTGCGGCGCGCCTCTTCCTCCCCCTTGCCGCCCAGCCGCATGGCGGATTCCGCGAAGCTCTGCCGCTGCGTGTCCGCACCGGTGGTCGTGGCCACTCCGTTTCCTCCTGCTCGGGACACGTGGATCGTGCAAGATGGCTCGCGTTGCGAGCGGCATGCTAATTGTCGCTGAAATGCCCCGGCGCGCCTATCGCAACCGCGCCCGGCGCAAGCATACTTCTTGATTGACGACCGCGGCGGGGGCGGTATAAGCTACGTAGAGAGACATGACGAGGCCGCCCGCGGGAGACGGGCGGATCGACCCGCCCTTGCTTCCCCCCTGCTCTGCCGGATGGACGGTCCTGCACCGGCTGTTCCGGTCGACCCCTGGATTGGTGCACGAGGAGCCGCGACCATGCTGACGCTCTTTTCCCGCGCCGCCGGCGCGATGTGCGATGGTGTGAGCCGGCGTGACTTTCTTCGAGTCGGTTCGCTGGGCCTGGCTGGCCTGGCGCTGCCCGACCTCTTGCGGGCTCGGGCCGCGGCGGCCGAGGTGGGTAGAACCGCTCGGAACAGCTCCGTGGTGTGGCTCTGGCTGGGGGGCGGCGCGACCCATATCGAAACGTTCGATCCGAAGATGGATGCGCCGGCCGAGTTCCGCAGCACGGTCGGCGCGATCGACACCGCGCTCGCGGGTGTGCAGATCGGCCGCCTCTTCCCCGGCGTGGCGCGGGGGCTGGACAAGATGGCCATCGTGCGTTCGTTCGCGCACAACGACTCGGGGCACGGCGGCGGCACGCACTGGGTGATGACCGGCTATGACAACCGGGCGGCCGACAACGGCGGGGCGCCGATTCGGCCCTCGCTGGGATCGATCACCGCGCGGGTTCGCGGCGCCAACCACCCGGCGACCGGCATCCCGACCTACGTGCGCATGAGCGGCGGCATCGGCGCCGACGGCGCTGCCTGGCTGGGCCGGGCGTTCGAGCCGTTTGAGCCCTCGGGCGAAGGGCGCAAGAACATGAACCTCAGCCTGGCGCCGGATCGCCTGGCCGACCGCCGCACGCTGCTCGCGGCGCTGGACCGCGTGAACCGCGCGGCAGACGCCACCGGTGTGATGGAGGGGATGGACTCGTTCGAGAGCCAGGCGTTCAGCCTCATCCTGGGCTCGGCCAAGGACGCCTTCGACATCAGCCGTGAGCAGCCGGAGACCCGCGCCCGGTACGGCAAGGGGCTGGGCGAGCAGCTGCTCATGGCCCGCCGGCTCTGCCAGGCGGGGACTGGGTTCGTCACGGTCCGCACCAACGGCTGGGACATGCACGGCAACATCGTGCCGGGGCTGAACAAGCTCTGCCCGCCGCTCGATCAGGCCGTGTCCGCGTTCGTCGCGGACGTGTACGAGCTCGGTCTTTCGGAGGACATCCTGCTCGTCATCACCGGCGAATTTGGCCGCACGCCGCGCGTGAACAAGAACGCCGGCCGCGACCACTGGTCGAACCTGAGCACGCTGGCGCTGGCCGGGGGCGGGCTGCGCATGGGCCAGGTCGTCGGCGAATCGAACGCCAGGGCGGAGCGTCCGAAATCGAACCCGATCAGTCCTCAGGACCTGATGGCCACGGTCTTCCACGTGCTGGGCATCGACCCCGGCCTGCACTACTACAACCAGGCCGGCCGCCCCACTCCGATGATCGAGACCGGCAAGCCGATCGCCGAGCTGGTGTAGGTTGAGAGAACGCGTCTCAGCGTTTGCCGAGGATCGCAATCCTCGCGCCCTACACGGCTTGTGCTGCGCGCCGCACGAAGTCGCGAGAATCCGTTCTGTGGAGACTTCCTCGGGCTCAATGCTTCCGTGCCCGGTGAGCGAAGTCGTAGCGATGCCAAGGAGGACGAAAAAGATCAGGTTGCCAATCACGCCCTGGCCGATCGGGTGCGCAAACCACTGCCACAACCACGCCGAACTCTGCGGCTTTGTCTTGTCGTCGAACACTTCATTGCGGTTGCAGTTCAAACAAACGTACGACGTGCCGCGGGTTGGGTTCGGCCCGACTTGTTTTTCTCTTCCGCATCCGTCGCAATGAAACACCCAGTTGATTCGCTGATAGAAGCTCAAGTTACCGACCCCAGCTCACGACGTTGGTTGCCACAAGCTACAGCGCGCCAGATCGGTTCTTAAGCCAACACCGGATACTGCCGACTCTTTGAGCACCAGCCCCGCCCGAACTGCCGTGCCAAACCGGGCCGCGCGGCCAAGGTGCATCACTACCCGACGGCCCCACGAATTGCCTGATGCGCCCGATTTTGCTACGATGGGTGCTTCGTGGGCACCTCAGAATCGGCTGCGCAAGCGACCCTGGCCGGGCGTCGCGACGAGCGGACCTCGGTGCTGATCGCGGCGAACCCGTACAGCGGGACAGGCCCGACCCGGAAGCGGGTCGACCGGCTTCGGCGCGCACTCGACCAGTTCGGTTTCGCCTCGCGCGTCGTCTGGGATGCCACCGAGCGTGCGGCCACCCTGGCTGACCCCGAACTCGCGCGCTGGTGCTCGTGCGTGGTCGTCGCCGGCGGCGACGGCACGATCGCCGATGTGATCAACGAGCAACACGGGGCAGTGCCCCTGGCCACCCTGCCGGTCGGCAACGAGAACCTGTTCGCCCGGCAGTTCGGCTTCCCGGCGCAACCCGAGCTGCTCGCGCGCGCGATTGCGCGAGGATACTCGCGAGCGATCGATCTCGGTCGCGTGGGCGGCCGGCTTTTCAGTCTGATGACGAGCGTCGGGCTCGACGCCGACGTCGTGCACCGGCTGGCTCGGTGGCGCGCGGCGTCCGGGTCGCCAAAACGTGTGAGCCGACTGACCTACGCCAAACCAATCCTCGCCGCCCTGCGTAGCTACGCATACAGCCCCCTCGTGCTCGAGGCGGACGGCGAGCCGGTTCCCGGGACCCATTGCCTGGTGTTCAACCTTCCCCGGTACGGCTTCCAGCTCGGGTTCGCGCCCGAGGCGTCGGGCGACGACGGGCTGCTGGACTGGGTGGTGTTCGAACGCCCGGGATGGCGCGCCGTGATCAGCTACTTCTCCGCGGTGCTGCGGGCGCGCCATCGGGAGCGGCCCGATGTGCAGCACGGCCAGGCGCGCAAGCTCCGCGTGACGAGCGCCGTGCCCCTGCCGGTCCAGGCCGACGGAGACCCGGCCGGGTGCACGCCGGCCGAGCTGAGCGTGGTGCCCGCGGCGCTGCGGGTCGTGGTCATCGGCGACGCCGAGGGGTGGGACGATGGGTCGCGGC
>JBGPMX010000320.1:0-6186 GCA_041487215.1 Planctomycetia bacterium
CGGCAATACCTCCAGGCGTTCCAGCACCGGAGTGTTCGCGGGGTCGCCGTGCAGCCCCTCGCCGATCCACTGTTTCAGGATGTTGTACGGCAGGCTGTTCACCGCGATCCGGATACCGCCTTCGTGCGGCACCTTGCCGGACGGTTTGCGCAGCATCAGGCTGTCGTCGGGAGTGAGCCGATTGGTCCGCCGGCCGTACACTTCGTGGGTAAGCGTCTCGAGATCGAGCGGCGGATCGTAACCGCGCAGGCTCAGGCGGAAGCCGTTCTTGCCGCTCGGCGAGCCATGGCAGGCCCCCTGGCTGCAACCCGCCTTGCTCAGGACAGCGATGACCTGGTTCACGAACTCGACCGGTGCCGGCTTGTCCGCGTCGCGCACCGTGATCGTCGCGCTCGCCT
Organism: Planctomycetia bacterium; assembly: GCA_041487215.1. Taxonomy (GTDB): domain Bacteria; phylum Planctomycetota; class Planctomycetia; order JALXBF01; family JBGPMX01; genus JBGPMX01. Next base: position 399 of record JBGPMX010000320.1, read on the forward strand.
CCTTGCCCCCGACCTTGACCACCACGTGCGTGCTGCCGTTCCCCTTGGGGGTCACGACCCCCGCCGCGCTCACGGCGGCAACGGCGGCGTCTTCCACCGAGTACTGGGCGGCGGCCGTGAGGTCGCGCAGCACGTCCCCGGCGTATTGGCCCGAGACGATGAGCTGCTGTTCCGAGCGAGGTCCGAGCAACGTCGGGGCCGCCGGCTCGATCACGAGCGCGGCCGGGCTTCCCACGAGATCGGCCTGGTCCGCGGCGTACGCGAGCGAAGAGAGAGCGACGAGCACAGTCCCCAGAGCACTGGTCCATCGCAGGGTCAATCGCGACACTGAGTTGCCCATGGCTCCCCCTATAGGCGAGTGTCTGGCCGGACGAACAAGGCGCGGTCGTAAACAGGCGGTCAAAAGGTTCGGCATGGAGACCGAAACCGGTTGGCTCTGGTCGCTATGATATAGGCCGCAGAGCAACCGTTCAATTGTTATCCCGTAGGAACCGCAAGAAGGGCGACACGATGGACTGGCAAGCCAAGTTCTCGCAGGGGCTCGCGTACGACGAATTCCTGGCCCGCTACGGGCAGCCGAGCTACGCTCCGCGCTGGCAAACCGTGCACGATCGCCTGCGGCTCGCGGACGCTCAAAAATCGCTGCTCGGCTCGTTCCGCCGTACGATGAACGTGCTCTGCCTGGCCGGCGCCTGGTGCGGCGACTGCATCAACCAGTGCCCGATCTTCGATCACTTCGCCCGATCCGCCCCGGTGATCAAGCTGCGGTTTCTGGACCGGGATGACCACGCCGACGTACAGCGCGAGCTGTCGATCAACGCGGGCAAGCGGGTGCCAGTCGTCGTGTTCCTGAGCGAGGACAACCACGAGGTGGCGCGCTACGGGGAGCGCACGCTCGCCCAGTACCGGCAACTCGCACACGACAACCTCGGTCCTGCGTGCCCGACGGGCCTCGTTCCGGCGTCTGCTGCGCTGCTCGACGCCGTGACACAGGAGTGGCTGGACCAGTTCGAGCGCGCGCAGCTCATCCTCCGGCTGTCGCCGCGGCTGCGGCAGATGCACGGGGATTGACCTGATACTTGTATGGATGCACCCAGCGAGGCTGCCACGGATCCGCGCGGCGGGGCTTGCCGCCCGCGTCACGAGTTCCTCGCGTTCGGCGCGGTGCTGCTCGCTCTCGAGATCCTGTTCTTTGCCGACGCGCTCCGGCCCGAGCGGGTGCTGAGTGCCGCCGACTGGCTCCTGGCCACCCAGGCGTTCCGCGATGTTGCCGGCCCCGGCTACGAACCGGCGAACCGGCTGCTCACCGACATCGCGACGCAGAATGATCCGTGGCTGCGCGCCGCCGCCGATCAGTGGGCCGAGCGGCGAGTTCCGCTCTGGACCCCTTACGCCGGCTGCGGGGCGCCGCTTTTGGCCAACGCCCAGTCGGGCGTCTTCTTCCCCCCCCACTTCCTCTACTTTCTGACCCGCTCGCCGCGCAGCTGGGTGGTGCTGGGAATCATGAAGCTGTGGCTCGCGGGCGCCGGCGCGTTCCTCTTCGCCCGTTCCCTGAAGCTCGGTCCCGTCGGCCGCTGGTTCGCGGGGCTTTGTTTTCCGTTCAGCGGCTTCCTGGTGGTGTGGCTCCAGTACGCGCTGGCGAGCGTGGCGGCACTCTTTCCACTCGTGCTCTGGCGCACCCACAAGCTCGTCGAGCGGCCCGGAGCATGGTCGGCCGGCTGGCTGGCGGCGGTGGTCGCGCTGGTGCTGCTCGGCGGCCACCCGGAAACAGCGGCGCATATCCTCCTCGTGACAGCGACGTACACCGCCTGGCGGCTCTGGCACGGCGCCAGCCCGCGCTTCGAGCAGTCCTCTGCCGCGCGTCCTACGGCGTCCGGCACTCACGCCGCGGATACCCCCCCGTGTCCCCGCCTTGGCAAGGGGGGGGCGGGGGGGTATCCGCCTGAGGTAGGAGACCAGGCTTCGGCGCGCGTGCCCGCCGTTCAGCGCGGGTCTCCCGACCCCGCCGGTCATGCGACCGCAGGGCTCCCAAGCTCTCCCACCCTGCCGCTCAGCGTGCCCCCCTCACCGGCATCCGGTCTAAAATCGGATGTTCGTCCGCCTGCCCCTTCTCCCCAGCCCGCGTGCGACTCCGAAGACTCACCCGCTGCGTCGGGAGAGGCGAACCGGGTGAGCGGTGGCGGCGCGCGGGGAGACCTTCGGTCCGGCGCAACGGCGGGGTCGGGAGACCCGCGCCGAACAGCGGACCCGCGCCGCGTGGCGGCGTTGGCTCAGCCCGCCCGGGTCCTCGGCTGGTTTGCGGTGTCTCTATCCGTAGCCGTGCTGGTCGCCGCGGTTCAGCTGCTGCCGCTGGCCGATTACCTCGCGCAGAGCCGGGTGTGGCTGGAACGATCACGCCGTGTACCCCGGCCGCTGGAGCTGGTGAAGCCGGAGTTGCTCGCCATGCCGGCACTCGCGGCTCCCTACTATCTCGGCAGCTACCGCCGCGGTCATCCGCACGTCGAGAAGGCGTTGGGCGTGGACAACTTCAACGAGATCGCGGGCGGGTACGCCGGGTTGACGACTCTCGCCGTGCTCATCCCGCTCGCGCTCGCCGCGCGACGCAGGCATCGCTGGATCGGATTCTGGCTTGCCGCCGACCTGGTCGCGCTGGCCGTCATCTATCGTTTCCCCGTCATGGACAACCTGGTGCGTCTGGTGCCAGTCTTGCGGCTGGCGCATAACCAGCGTCTTCTGCTCGTGGTCGCCCTGGCGCACGCGCTGGTCGGCGGCGCGGGGCTTGAAGCATGGCCGGGCTGGCTCGCGTGCGGCGCCCGCGGGCGTGTCTGGGCCATCGTCACGCTCACGGCGGCGGCATTGGCGCTCGCCGCCGCGGCGCTTGCGGTGCGCAGTTTGGCACCGGGCATCACGGCGCGGGCCACCGAGCGATATCGCTCGGAAGCCGCGGCGCGCGGCCTCGCCGCCGAGGCGCTCGCTGATCGGGCCGAACGGCAGGCGCAGCGGACGGTCGCGTTCTTTCCGCGCTACTATGCCGGCGTCGCCGCCTACGCAGCCCTGCTGGCCGGCCTGCTCGCCGCGGCGCGGCGGATCCCCGCCGGGCTCGCGCAGCACGGTCTGTTTGCCATGACGCTCATCGATCTCTTCGTGTTCGGTCGGAACTACAACCCCGCCATCCCCGCGGCCGATTACTTGCCGACCTGCTCGATCGTCGAATTCCTGCGTGCGCAGCCGGGGCCGTTCCGCGTGCTGCCACTCGACGAGGAGTTTCCACCGAACGTGCTTGCCGTTTATGGCATCTGTGATGCGCGGAACTATGATTCGATCGAGCTCCGCGGCAGCCTCGACTTCTTCCAACCGCTCTGGCACGGTCGCGGGCGGCTCACCAGTAACGCGTGGACGCCATGGGACCGTGTCCTCGAACATGTCGATCTGCTCGCCCGAGCGAACATCCGTTACGTGATTTCCACCGCGCCCCCGCCGCAGCACGAGTCGCGGGTGTCGCTGGCGCATCGCAGCGGGCCGGTGGGCGTGTACCGGGTGGGCGGCGCAGCCGCCTTGTTGCGGCTCGAGCCGTCGGGTAGAGCGATGCGGGACACATCATGGAGTGCAGCGGCCGGCATGGCGGTCGCCACCCCCGAGCCGAAGCTGTTGGCCTACCACGCGGGCGATATCGAGGCCGGTGTCGCGGTGCCCGAACCGGGCGGGCGATTGGTTGTATCGGAGAGCTGGATGCGGGGATGGCAGGCGTGGGTAGACGGCAAGCCCACGGCGGTCGAGCCGGTGTCGGGTGCATGGATCGGCGTGCCGCTCGACCCGGGCGAGCACCACGTCCGATTGCTGTACCGGCCGGCGAGCTTTGCGGTGGGCGCGGCGCTCGGCGCGTTCGGCGTCGTCGCGCTCGGCGGGCTGCTGCTCGGCGGGTGCCTTGTTCGGCGCGGGTCTCCGACCCCGCCGTTGTGCTGACCGAAGATTTTCCATGGCTTCGGCCGCGCGGCCCCATTATCCTGGTTCCACTGCGCACCCAAGACGAGCCACACCGAAGGAGCACTCCCCATGAAACAACGACGGTCCCTTGTTGCCCTGGTAGCCGCTCTGACGGTGGCCACCGCCGGCTGGATCGGGTTCCGCTACGAAGGCGCCGGTGCGGACATGACGCGCGCCGCCGAGCAGTTCCTCAAGTCGCTCTCCGCCGAGCAGCGTGGCAAGGCGACCATGGTCTTCGACAATCCAGCGCGGCTGGATTGGCACTTCATACCCAAGCCCGAACGCAAGGGACTCCAGGTCAAGGAGATGAACGACGAGCAGCGCAAGCACGCGCACGCACTGCTGCACAGCGGCCTGAGCCAGATCGGCTACGACAAGGCGACGGCCATCATGAGCCTCGAAATCATCCTGCACGAGCTGGAAAAGACCCGGAAGGGATCGCCCATCCGCGACCCCGAGCGGTATTATTTCACGGTGTTCGGCGCGCCGAGCAACCAGGGGCGCTGGGGCTGGAGCGTCGAGGGGCATCACCTCTCGCTCAACTTTGTGGTGGACCGCGGCAGGCTGGCGGCGGCGACGCCCGCCTTCTTCGGTGACAATCCCGCGGTCGTGAAGAACGACGTGAGCGGCGCGCCCGGCAAGGGGACTCGCGTGCTGGCGAAGGAAGAAAGTCTGGCGTTTGATCTTTTGCATTCCCTGAGCGACGAGCAGCGCAAGGCCGCACTCATCGATGAAAAACCGCCGGGCGAGATCCGCGGTCCTGCCACGCCGCAGCCCCCCCGCGAGGCGCTGGCCGGGCTCAAGACCGCAAAGCTCAACGACGCCCAGAGCAAAACACTCTGGGGCCTGCTCGAGACCTACGCGGAAAAGATGCCGGCCGAAGTGGGCGCGGCGTGGCTGGGAGAAATCAAGAAAGCCGGCGTCGGCAATGTGCACTTCGCGTGGGCCGGCGCGGACAAGGAGGGGGTCGGCCATTACTACCGCGTGCAGGGGCCGACGTTCCTTATCGAGTTCATCAACGTGCAGCCCGACGCGGCCGGCAACCCCGCCAACCACGTCCATTCGGTCTGGCGCAACCTGTCGGGCGATTTCGGCGTCACGCTCTGAACACGTACGTCAGGCTTTCGAGCCTGACTGCGGGCAGGTCTTCGAAGGGCGTGTTTTGACAGGCGAGCCAGCACGCCCTTCGCAAAGCCTCAGGGACGTGCCACCCCAATGAGGACACTACACGCTTTCAGGCTATGTCAGGCGAGAAAGCCTGACGTACATCCACACCGAGGAGGTCTTACCATGAAGCTCGTTCTCGCGTTCGCCGTGCTGGTGCTGGTCGTGGCCGGCCTCGCCTGCGCGGCCGACAACGCACCGGCACCGAAGGTCGGTGACAAAGCCCCGGATTTCAAGCTCAAGGGCTCGGATGGCAAGGAGTACACGCTCGGCCAGTTCAAGGGCAAGGAAGCGGTGGTCATCGCCTGGTTCCCCAAGGCGTTCACCGGCGGCTGAACGGCCGAGTGCAACTCGCTGCGTGACAGCGGGGCCGCGATCCGCAAGTTCGACGTCGCCTATTTCGCCGCCAGCACCGACGACGCCGAGACGAACCAGAAGTTCGCCGAAAAGCTGACGCTCGACTACCCGATCCTGAGCGATCCCCAGAAGTCCACCGCCAAAGCGTACGGAGTGCTCAGCGACCGTGGCTTCGCCAATCGCCGGACGTTCTACATCGACAAGGACGGAACGATCCGGGAGATCGACAAGAGCGTCAAACCGGCCGATGCAGGGAAGGACGTCGCGAAGAAGCTGGCCGACC
>JBGPMX010000321.1:0-6174 GCA_041487215.1 Planctomycetia bacterium
CATCAATAAATGGTACAGGTTATTGTACCCAAACAGGCAAGGACCCTGTAGCGATCGGGCTCCGTGGTCGTGGGTCAGTTTGACACCACGGGCTCTGCTTGTTCGCTGGGCGGCGCGAATGGCACGGGGTCGGAGCCGCCTACGCTTGCGACGCCTCCCCGCTGCGCTCGAGCTCCAGACGGAAGAGTTCGATGTGCTGGGACCGCACGCCGGGCGGAAGTCCTTCAGGAAGCCGGTCCACGGCCGCTGTCGCGTCGAGGCCGAGCACGGCGTACATAACCTCGAGCTCAGCGGGCCCGAGGAACGCTGCGAGGGGCACCGGGTGTGCCGAGCGGGCGGCGGCGAGCGCGTGCTCGAGCACGGTTTCGACATCCAGGGAGCGGATCGCCGCACAGTCGGCAGCCGAAAACCCGCGCTCGAGAAGCCGCCATGTCCAATAGTAACCGGGAAGATGCTCGCGAACCGCCTCGACCGCCGAGGGATGGGATGGGGAAGCGGCCGGTCCGGACCCCTCGGGCGCACCCCGGCGCTCGGCGTCCGAGCCACGGAACGGATGAAGCACGTTCGGGCCGGAAGCCGAAGGTTGTTCAAGGGCGTTCTCAAGATCGTGCGCTGGCTGCGCGCCGCTACGCGCCGCGGGCTCGCGACGGCTGCGGCTGCGGCCACCGAGCTTCGCGAGCAACTCGGGTGCGAGCCGCCAGACGCAATCGGCATCCCGAGTCCCCTTCATGACCTCCCACCCCATGGGGGAGAGATGAATGACCGGTCGGAACCGCTCGACCTCTTCCTGGACGACCCAGCCGGCCGCCAGCAGGTTATCGAGGATTTGCACGATCTCGGCCTGCCGGAACTCGGTGAGCAGGCCGTAGGTGCTGAGCTTCTGGAGCCCCCAGCGTTCGATCGCCTGCGACCTGGACCCGCACAGCATGGCGGCCACGGTGGTTTTACCGAATCGTCCCTGCGTCCGTGCCACGCCGCTCAGGATCTTGCGGACCACCGCCGTGGCGCTGCCGGGTTCCGGCGTGCCCCGCGTGCTCTTTGTGCGGGGCTCCGCGCCGGCGGCCGCCGCGGAGGAACCGGGGCGAGTCGCGCAGTTATCGCACTGGCCGCACTTGACCGGCGATGGGTCGCCGAAGTAACCCAGGATCGTACGGCGGCGGCAGCGGGCGCTGGTGGCATAGCCGATCATCTCCTCGAGCTTCTCGTACTCGCGCGCCTTACGCTCCTCGAGCAGCGCGAAGTTGATGCCGAGATCGTCGGGCTTGCGGGCGCGGTCGAGCATCTCGACGGCATTGCCGCGGAACGGCGGAATGTAGCGTACGGGCAGCCGCTCCTCGAGCTCGTGGATGGCGCGCAGGAGTTGCGGCGGTTCCAGCTCGAGGCGCCGCGCCAGGTCGTGAGGCGCGAAATACGCATCGCCGCGCGCGGCGGCCACCAGGCGCTCGAGCGCGGCCAGCACGCGGCGCTGCACCGTCGCCTGCGTTGGCAGGAGCGGCACCAGCGAAACCTCGCTGTCGACCCGCACCAGCGCCATGTTTTCGCGGGGACGCAGCCGCTCGATCAGCCCGGCCCCCTCAAGCAGCTTCAGACTGGCCCCGACGCCCATCTCGCTGATCGACAACCCCAGCCGCTCCTTGATCTCGGCCTGCGTCAGCTCGATCGGGTCCGCCTCCTGCCGGCTCAGGAACTGGTAGATCGCCCCGACGACCTCCCGACTCGGGTACTCGCTCTCGATGAAGAACTCCTGGATGAAGCGATCACCGGCGGCGTAGAGCAGCACGCAGCGCGACGGCAGGCCATCGCGCCCGGCGCGCCCTGCCTCCTGGTAATACGCCTCAATCGTCCCCGGGATGTTGTAGTGGATCACGAAGCGGATATCGGGCTTGTCCACGCCCATGCCGAAGGCGTTCGTGGCGACGACGATCGCATCGCTCGCGCGCATGAACGCCTCCTGGGCTCGGCGGCGCTCTTCGACCTGCAGACCCGCGTGATACACCACGGAGTTCCGGCCGAGCTCGTTGCGGAAGAACTCTGAAACCTCGTCGCAGCGCTTGCGGCTTGCGCAGTAAACGATCCCGGCCCCCGGCGTGGCGCCGACCACGTCGGCCAGTGCCTGGCGCTTGGCGTTCTCCCCCGACGCGTAGCGTACCTCGTAGTGCAGGTTCGGCCGGTCGAACCCCGTGATGAAGACCTGCGGGTCGGCCAGCTCGAGCTGCTCGCAGATGTCGCGGCGCACCTGATCGGTCGCCGTGGCGGTAAGGGCGATGGTGGTGGGGCGGCCGAGCCGCTTGCGCGCCAGGCCGAGCCGGGTGTAGTCGGGCCGGAAATCGTGCCCCCATTCGCTGATGCAGTGCGCCTCGTCGACGGCCAAGAGCGCGATGCGGGTTCGGCCCATCGCCTCGTTGAACCGCGTGCTGCGAAATCGCTCGGGGGCCACATACACCAGGTCGTATTCACCGCGCTCGACCGCCGCAATCCGCTCGACCTGGGTTGCCGCATCCAGCGTGCTGTTGATCAGCGTGGCGCGGATGCCGCGCGCGACCAGAGCGTCGACCTGGTCCTTCATGAGGGCAATCAGCGGGGAGACCACGACGGTGAGGCCGGGCTGCACGAGCGACGGCAATTGGTAGCAGAGGCTCTTGCCGCCGCCGGTCGGCATGACGCACAGGCAATCGCGCCCCCCAAGGACGCTCTCGATCACCTCGCGCTGGCCCGGCCGGAAAAGCTCGAGCCCGAAGCGCTCCCTCAAACAGCCGGCCAGGTCCATGGTCGTCGCGGTGTTCACGGCAGCTAGAAGTCTAGCGAACCGGGCCGCCGCTGCCAGCCCGTTTCCGGAATGCGAGCGAACCCTCTCCCGGCAGCCGGGGACCAGGTTCTTTGGACACGGGACAGGGAACCGAGAAGTGGAGCGGGACTCGTTCGAGCGCTGCGCACGCTCGTACGTCAGGCGCCGCCGAAGTAGCGCGCAACCTCCTCGTCGCTCAGGAGCACGAGCGTGACGATGCCCAGGACCAGGTTGATCACGTCGGCGTTGATGATGTTGATGATCTGCATGATGGCGACTGTCTTGGGCGATGGGACCGGCCGGGTGCCGTTCACGATCTTCACGCCTCGCGCCAGGGCCAGGATGCCGAGCACCAGGCTGTAGATCCAGGGGAGCCAGAGCATGCCGACGCAACTCACCACGTAGGCGGCGGTGATCAGGATGGCCACGATCCCGCCGATGATGGTCAGGATCGCCACCGCCTGCACCTTGCCGGGGACTTCGGCAACGAGTGGAACGGCGGGCTGCGCCACGAGCGGCGGGTCGGCCGGCACGGCGACGCCGGCGACCGGCGGCGCGATCGTGAACAGCGTCCCGCACGTCGCGCACTTCCCCTGCCTGCCGATATCCGCGTCGCCGGCGGCGAGCTCCGTCCCGCACTTCGGGCACTGCATCGTAAAGCTCACGGCGCACCTCGCTTCATCGGAGGGGTAAACCCCCACGGCGGGGGAGCGTCTGGGAAGAACGTCCCGTTCGGGACGCCCGCGCAACTGCGGGCTTTGTACAGGAATTCGCGTGGAACGCCAGAATATTTTGAGCGATCTGGCCCACCCCGTTCGAGCCCCCGCCCAGCTATTGGGAGTAACATCCGGGGCGACGGCGTCGCGCAGTCCACCGCATACCGACAAAAAAGCCCGGCACGCCGCTCGAGCGGCGTGCCAGGCTTGGTCATCGTTGCAGGTCCTGCCTGCGCTTCCGCAGAGCCATTTACCGGTCCCGCGGCGGCTCGGGCTTCTCGCGCTCCTTCGGCCCGTCGCCCTTCCGGGACTTGACGATCTCGCGGATCGCCTCCGCCCGCTTGGCCTCGAGCTCGCCGCGCGCTCGCTGGAGCTCCGCCATCTGGCGCTGGAACTCCTCCTGCATCTTGTGCTGCTGCGCTTCGATCTTGGCGAATCCGGCCTGGAGCTCGTGCTCGAGCTGCTCGATCCGTTCACGCTGCTCGGGGCCGATATCGACGCCGCGCAGCTCGATCTCGATCTGCGGGCGACGCCTGTCCCCTTCGCCACGTGGCATGGCGCCACCGTCCGAGTTTAAGCGGAAAGTCCGATTCAGATTGCGTTCCTCGTGCGCGCCCCGCGCATCCCTCTGCGCTTCGTCGCCCGCGCCTGGGGGACGCCGATTCGGCTCCTCCATGTGCCGCTTTGCTTCCGCCACATGCCGTTTCGCCTCCTCGGCCGCCCGCTCGAACCTGTCCCCCAGCTGCTCGCGGATGCGCCCCATTTCCTCGCCCCGTAACGCGTCCCCCTCCAGCATGCGATGCGTCAGTTCACGGACGGCCTGTTCGAAATCTTCGCGTCCCCGGTCGGGTCCGCCTCGCCCGCGGTCTCGCTCCGCGCGTTCGCCGCCGTCGCGCTGCGGCGGACCGCCCTCGCGCTGGGGCGGACCACCCTCGCGCGGCGGCTGACCGCCCTCGCGCGGCGGCTGACCACCCTCGCGCGGCGGCTGACCACCCTCGCGCGGCGGCTGACCACCCTCGTGCTGCGGTCCTGGCCCTTCCGGGCGTGGGCCGCGCCGGGGGCCGGGGGGCGGCTGCTGCTCACGGCCAGGTCCCCCTTCGTCGCGTCGGCCCCGCTCGCCGCGCATCGCGCGAAGCTCGTCCATGATCCTGTCCATCTTTTCCTCGAGCTCGCGTATCCGCTGGTCCGGGTCAGGCCGGCCGCGCCGGCCGCGGTCGTCGTTCGGGCCGCGGCGATCGTTGTCCTGTACGGCGGCCACCACGGTCCGGACCCCATCGTCGTCAATGTCCAGGGTCGCGGTCTCGGTGATGGCTCGTTCCGCGTCGGGGGCCTTGATGTCTGCTTTGGGCGCATCTTGTGGCGCTGCGTCCGCGCTCGCCGCCACGTTGCCCACGTCCGCCGACGGCTTGTCCGGTGCCGCCTGCGCACGCACAGCTGCCGGCGCGGCCGGCAGGATCCAGAGCGCGAGCAGACCGGCTCCCAGCCGAGCCGGCCACGACAGCCGATGGCACAAGGGTTCCCGCATGATCATGGTCAGTCTCCTTTGAAGAGCGTCGCGTTCCCCCAGGCCGCGCCCCAACGTGAGCACGGCCGGCGGGGCCCCACGCAACAACTGAACAGTGGTGAGCAACGCGTCCGCGTAGCGATGCCGATCCCCCACGCAGGCGACCGCGCACGCATCGGCCGCCTGGTCGGCTGCCCGGCGGGTGGATCGCCGCGCCCACCAGAACGTCGGCAGCCACCAGTAGAGAGTCAAAGCGGCCAGCTCGATCCAGCACCCCCAGTGGTCGCGCCGCTTCAGGTGCGCCAGCTCGTGGGCCAGCACACTTTCGAGCAGCCGGCGGTCCGACTGCTGCACCAGGGAAGCCGGCAACACGACGACCGGCCTGGCCAGCGCCCAGAGTAGGGGGGAGACCGGCCAGGCGAGCACGCGGACCGGCGGCGTGTCGGGCAGGCCCAACCGCCGCGCCATCGAGCGGGATAGCTCCACCAGCTCGGCGTCTGCCGCCGGGGCGCCGGCGACCGCGACCGCGAACCGGGCGATGCGCAGCGCGGCCGCCGCCACAACCACCAGCGTGCCCGCCCCCCAGAGGCCGACGAGCACCACCGGTCCCCGCACGAGCGCCCCCCCTCGCACCGCCGCCACGAACGCTTGCCCATACGGCAAGCCGGCCGGCGGCTCGCCTCCCCGCGCCGCCCACTCCGCTTGCTCCAGTTGCTCGGCTGTGTGCGATGGTTCCGCGGTCGCCACAGCGGCGATGCCGCGCGAGCCCGCCAAGTCCGGCAACACGCCTGCGAGCGACTCAACCGGGTCGCCCAATAGACCGCCGTCCCGAGCCGCGGGCGCGCCGGTCGGTTCCCCGAGCGGGCCGAGCAGCATCGCCGCCATGCCGTCCGCCGAGTGCGGCGCAGCGAGGGCGCCGTCGCGCGCGATCGCGGCCCCGGCGACCACGGCGGGAGCTGGGGCCACGAGCGGCGCAGCCCGCGCGGCGGACGGCTGCTCCGCGGTTGCCCCATCGGGATCCCCTGTGGGAGCCGCCGCTCCAAGACGCGTGACCATGTCGGCCCCCCACATGCAGCACGCGCTGTATCCCGGCGTGCGGATCCCGAGCGGCGGAGCAAGCAGCTTGGCAAGGACGATCAGCCACAAGGCGTGCCGTGCCGGAGCCGTCA
>JBGPMX010000322.1:0-6167 GCA_041487215.1 Planctomycetia bacterium
CGCCGCGGCGGCCGCATCGTCCGACGCCGGCGTGGCCGGCGTCGCAACCGCCCGCGTAGCGACCCCGGCCGCCGTCTGGGTCAGCACGTCCGCCGTGCGGTCCTGCGCGCGCGGCACCTGCCAGGCCGCGCCGCCCGGCGGCCGGTCCTCGAGATCCAGCAGCGACCGGAACTCGGGCAGATTCTCCGCCTCCGCCCCGAGCCCGTACACCACCAGATTACCACCGGCCAAGCACCACTCAACGATCGCCTGCCGCGCGAGCGATGATGCTTGCTTGAGCTGATCGAAAGAGAGCAGCACGAGATCGGCCGAGGTGTAGTCGATCCACTGCGTCGGCAGGTGCTCGGGGGCGAGGAGAACAGGCTGCTGGTTGGGTTGTTGCGTGCCGCCGGCCATCACGCGGACCACGGCGTCGTTGAAGAGACGCAGATCGGGCGCAGAACGGCTGATGATGACCACGCCCGGGATCGGCGACCCGGTCCAATAGGCCGTGGCCGAAACGCTCTGTGTGCGGAGCTTCTCGAGTTCGCGGCCGCGTTCGTAGACCTTGAGGACTCCCCAGACGCTGTAGCTGGTGATCGGGATGGACAGCGTAAACGAGGCCTGGCCGTTGCGATCCAGCTCGATCGTGCGGCTGACGTAGGTGGTGTCCGGGTAGCCCTGCGCCTCGACCACGACACGCAGCTGCCGTGGCCCCGCGCTGTTGGCCAGGTGCACCTCGACGGGAAGATACCCCCCGCCGCCGACGCCGCTTCCCCACCAGTACGCGTCCAGGGTGAGGCCGTCGCCGGTCCGCGTGATCTGCCCTTGGGCGTGGGCGCGCGGGGCGAGCGCCGCGAGTGCCATGATCAGCACGGTCAAGCCGAAACACCGCGGCGCGTGCCGCGTGCCGGCCGTGCGCGTGGCGCGCACCGCAACGACGATGCCTGCGCGGGCTCGCAAGCGGAGCGAAAGAGTTTCGTTCATGGCAGCAGTAAAGCTTGTCAGGCCAGCCCAGCAACACCGCCTCACGACCGAATGCCGAGCACCGCGTCGGCTGCACCGCTTGGTATTCTGCGATCGGCGCACGTGAACGACATGGCTGACTCGGCACGGGTGCCCAGCGGTTCTTCGGAAGAGCCGGTGCGAGGGCGAAACGAAGGGTCGGCGCGAGACCTTCCAGCGCGTTCCATCATAACGACCGGATCGCAGGACGCCAGCATTGGGTAGTGGGTCAGTTTGGCTGATACCCCCCCTTGTCCCCCCCTTACTAAGGGGGGGAAGGGGGGGTCGATTCTCCAACTGACCCACGACCCGGCATTGCATGCCGCGACCGCCGCCGGGCGGGATGTTTAACCGGCACGCCAACGGCGTCCGCGCCCGACGCGGCCAGGCCTTTTATGCGGGCGCGTCCCGCGACATCGACGCGGTTGAATCTTCGCCGCCGCCAGACGAATATTGTGGCATGAAGCCACTCCGTTTCAGTTTGCGGCAGCTGCTCATCGCCGTCGCCGTCACGGCCGTAGTGCTCCTGGTCATCCGTCTCGCTCTGCGCGCGCACGATGTCGCAGTGGCCCTGGTGGTGCTGGGCATCGCGGCCGTCGTGCTCATTGCGCTGAACGTTCTGGTGTACGCCTTGCTGCGCGGGGTCGGGGCCCTGGGCGCCGAGCGCGAGGCGTGATGGGCCGGCAATCTGGCGAAGCAGGCTCGGGTTTTTCCGACGTAATGCGCCGCCGTGTCGTGCCGGATCCGGCCGGCGCGTTCTTGCCCGGCCGACGCGGCTCGCCTGGGAAAACCATGTATAGTTCCCAGCGGTGGCTCGGACGCGCGGCGAGGTTCGAGCGGATCTCGAGCGGCGGCGGAGAGATCGGACCGGCAATCTTCGGCGAGAAAGAGGGGGAACTATGCGTGGCGTGATGGGTGTGCGATCTTTGGCGTGTGCGGGTCTGCTCGCGGCCCTCTTACCAATCGGCTGCCGCAGCGCAGCGTCTCGGAACGCGCGCTCGGCTCAGGCCGACTCCGTGTCGGGGCCACAGCTCACCTTCGATTCCGGACGCGCGAGCGATAGCCCGGATCTTGCCGATCGCTCGGGGAGTTCCACACGAGCGCGCTCGGCGAGCCGTCGGAACTCGCTCAGTTACCCGCGCGATCAGACGGATTATTAGTAACTCGGCAACTCTTCGCTGGAATAGCACCTGTAGGACGGACAATCCTGTCCGCCTGCCGTGCGACGGGCTTGGATGCCAAACCCCTTCGCAACGGGAGCCCGGCGGAATAAGATGGACTTCGCGGGATGGGGGGCGCTGGGTGTGCCGACCGGCGCCGGGGACCCTGCCGCGGTCTCATCCTTCCGGCCGGAGCTTCCTATGCCGCGTCAGCAAGGGACCGCTTCGTTGCGGGAGTACCGCGCGAAGCGGCGCTTCGAGACCACGCCCGAACCGGCCGGCGACAAGCGGGTACGGCGACGCCACCACTCGGCGGCCGGGCAGCCATTCTTCTGCGTCCAGAAACACCTGGCCAGCCACCTGCACTACGACTTTCGCCTCGAGCACGCCGGTGTCCTTTTGTCCTGGGCCGTGCCCAAGGGGCCGTCGCTCGATCCGAAGCAGAAGCGGCTGGCGCTGCGCGTCGAGGACCACCCGCTCGAGTACGGCGACTTCGAGGGGGTGATCCCGCAGGGGTACGGGGCGGGCATCGTCATGCTCTGGGACCGCGGCACGTGGGAGCCGGAGACCGAGGACGCGGACGCGGCGCTCGCCGCCGGCGCGCTCAAGTTCCGGCTCCACGGCTACAAGCTCAAGGGATCCTGGGTGCTGGTGCGAACGGGCAACCGCCGCGGCGGCGCAGGCATGCCGAGCCGCAGCTGGCTCTTGATCAAGCACCGGGATGAGTGGTCCGGAGACGTGAACGTCGTCGCGGCCGCCCCGCGCAGCATCAAGACCGACCGGGACTTCGCCGATATCCTGGCCGCTGACGACCCGGACATCTGGCAGTCGGACCGGCCGGCCACGGGGGGCGAGGCGGGTGCGATGCTGCGCGAGGTGATCGAACGCGCCGCACGGATTCGAGCACGCACGCGGCCTCCCCGGCCTCCGCGGCGGCGAGTCACCCAGCGCCGGCCGGCGCGCGGGGCCAAGACGGCCAAGGCTGCGCGGCGCCGCAGGACCGGATCGCGCGCTTGAGCGGGTGTACCGCGTTGATTCCTGCTCCAGGACGGCTAGAATCGGCGTCGGTCTGTGAACCTATCCGGCCTCTCGGAGCTCCGATCGTGGCCGCCCCCGCACTCCGGCCGATGGGCATCGGCGACATTCTCGATCTGACGTTCCGGCTGTACAAGTCGCGCTTTGTCACGTTTCTGATGATTGCGCTGGTCTGCTTCGTGCCGTTCGCGCTGCTCATGTCGCTCTTTCAAATGTCGGCGGGTGTTGCTCAGTCCGGAGGGTTCGGGTTGCCCGCCATCAAGGCGCCGTCCGGCTCCTTCGTGGCGTCCGTCGCGGTGCGGACTGGCGGGCAGGGGGGGGTGCTGTTTGCCCAGCAGGCGCCGGGCGGCGGTGTGCTGGCGTCTCCTCAACCGCTCAACCTCGGGGCCATGTTGGCCTACTTGCTCGGCAGCGTGCTCTTCCTGTTTATTGTCATGCCACTCTGCCGCGCCGCTTTGACGCACAACATCGCTGCCGCGTACCTGGGCCACGAGCTCGGCGCGTGGGAATCCTACGCGCGTGCGCTCCCCACGCTGGGACGGCTCCTGGTCGCCGCGTTTCTCAGCGGCGTTGTCATGATGCTCGGCTTCGTCCTGTGCATTGTGCCTGGCATCCTTTTCGGCCTCTGGTTCATGCTGACCATTCCTGTCCTGGTGCTCGAGGATCGCGGGCCGATGGCGTCGATCGTTCGCTCGCGCGAGCTGATGCGGGGAAACCTGGACAAAGGCCTGGTGCTCGGCCTGGTCGTGTGGCTGCTGGGCATTATTGTCGCCGCCGTCGTGCAGGTCGCTTTCCGCTTCGTGCCCTGGCCGCATCCGTTCTTACGGGTATTCTTCACCAACGTGTTCCAGGCGGTGGTCATGCCGATCCAGATCGCCCCCGCGATCCTGCTCTATTACGACCTGCGCATCCGCAAAGAGGCGTTCGATCTGCAGATGCTCGCGGCCCAACTGGGGACGCCCGCGGCATGATCTCGTGCATCTGGACTGTGTCGCTGATCGTTTCCGGGTGGGCGGTCGGGCCAGCAGCCGACACGGACGGGCCGCTTGAAGCCCGCACGGCTGCCTACCGTGCTGCGACGCGCCAAGCGGTGGACGAGGTGCTGGCACGGCCCGAGTTCGCCGACCTGCGTCCCGCGCGCGATGGCTGGGTGCGGGGATTTCTGGAATGGGTCGCTCGGGTGCTGCGACGCATGGGCGGCGGCGTTCGGAGCCTGCCGCCTTGGCTGTTCTGGGTGCTCATCGCCTGGCTGGTGCTCACCCTGGTCGCGGTGCTGGCGCACGTGGCGTATCTTCTCTGGGGCATGATTCGCCCGATGGGCACCGCTGTGCGATCCAGCGGCACGCCACGGGGTCTTGAGCTGTTCGGCATCCGGGATGCCGAGTTCGATGCGGTATACCGCACGGCGCAGGAGCGAATGGGGGCGGGGGACTGGGCGGCAGCGGCCAGATACCTCTACGTGGCGGCGATTCTCTGGCTCGATGCACACGGCGTGATCACGTTCCGCGCATCGAAAACGGACCGGGATTATTGGGAGGAATTGAGCGATCATCCCGACAGGCTGGCGGGATTCCGCCGGCTCACGGGTCTTTTTGAAGCGACGGCCTACGGCGGCGAGCCGGGCACGGTGCAGACCTGCCGCGAGATGCTGTCCCTCATAGAACTTCTCCGTGGTGAAGCTTCCCCGTCTATCGCGAACTGACCGCCTGCTGCTCGGGCTGCTGCTGCCGCTTGCGCTGCTGGCGGCGCTCGCCACGTGGTGGGCGATGCCGCCGAAGAAGGAGGGGAGCTGGCTGGGCCAGCCGTCCACGTTCTTTAACGACGCGCACGGAACCAAGGCGGCGTACCTCGCGCTCGAGCGACTGGGCGTTGGCGTGCGCCGGCTGCGCGAGCCGATCGCGGCGGAGACGCTCGCGGGGGCGGCCGCCCTGGTGGTCCTGGAGCCGATCGAGGGCTTGGAGAAAAGCGAGACCCGCGCGCTGCGCGAGTGGATCGAGCGGGGCCATCGGCTGCTGGTGGCTCCTACGGTGCGGCCCAACCCGCTCGCCCCATCCAGCGGTTTTTTCGACCAGTGGTTCCGCACGGCGCCGCCCGCGCAGGCGGTGGTCGAGCCGGACGGCAGGATTACCGCACGATCCGGTGTCGAGCTCGACGCGGGGGACGAGCTGTTCGCCGGCATCCGAACGCTGGTGGCTGGCGTCGATTCCCGGTTTCCGCCGGGCGCTGCGGTGATCGGGGCGCTCGCGCGTGCCCCGGTCGAGGATCTGTGGCAGGACCGCTACGGGGTCGTGGCGCTGCGCGTTCGCCTGGGCGACGGGGAGATCATTGCCCTGTCGGACACGTACCCGCTTTCGAACCGCGGCCTGGCCGACGCGGACAACGCCCTGCTGCTGGGGAATCTGGCGCGCGAGCTGGAGGCGGGCGATCCGGGCGGGGCCATCGTATTTGACGAGCTGCACCAGGGGTTCCCGCTGCGTGATGCTTCCTGGGTCGTCGTCGCGCGTCTGATGCTCGAGGAACGCTGGGGGTGGGCGGTCGCGCAGGGGGTGCTGGTCGCGGCGCTGGCACTGTACGGGGCCGGCGTGCGCTTCGGCGCGGCGCGGGACGTGGTGCGGCGGCAGCGGCGCCGGCACGGCGAGTTTGCCGAGGCGGCCGGCCGGGTCCTGGACGCGGCCGGTGCCACCGGGCTCGCCTTCGAGACGCTCTGGGCACACTATCGCGCGCGGCTCTGCCGCGCACTGCACCTGCCCGACGACGCCGATGATCGGGCGCTGGCCGGGGCCGCCGCGCGCACGGCGGCGCTCGACCTGACCCCGCTCGTCGAGCGCGCGGCCGCCTGCCGCGCCCCGTGCCGCCCGACCCGATCCCAGCTCCTGGCGATGACGTCCGAGATGCACCGGGCCCTCGAGGTGTTGCAGCATGGAAACTGAGCAGGCGGCCCGGATCATGGCTGCCGTCCGTTCGGAACTCGCCCGCGTGATCGTCGGC
>JBGPMX010000323.1:0-6154 GCA_041487215.1 Planctomycetia bacterium
AAGGCACCCCCGTACCAAGGATTCGCCGGAGGTCTCTCGCGGCTTGGTCCCACCGGTCCTCATAGCACAGGAGATCCTACCATGGAAACGGTATTGTCCCCACCCCGAGAGTCATCGCGCAGCGCGCCGGACCCGCCCGCTCCGGCCACGCCCGCAGAGCTCCCGATGATCGGTGTGGGCATCGACACCTCACGCTATGGCCACTACGCCGCTTTCCTCGATGCCGCTCTTCAGCCGGCCGCCGACGAACTCAAGTTCGCCGAGTCGGCCAAGGGCTACGAGCAGCTGCGTGACCGGCTGGGCCTCATCCTGAAGCGCCGCGGTCCCGTGCACCTCTCCATCCGCATCGACGCCGCCGAGACAGCAGACACTCAACAAGCGAGCTTCCACGGCCTCAGGGCTCGCGCCGCTCGTGCCCAAAAACTTGCTTGACGACCCTCGCCGCAATGTGTACATATGTACCCTTGTACGCGGGTTCGGTCGCCTCGTCGAAATGCGGGGGACGCCATGGCTGCTTGCCCTCGGGCGCACATTGTCCGCAGCGGAGAGGTGGGCGTCTACCATTGCTGGAACCGCTGCGTACGCCGCGCCTTCCTGTGCGGCCACGACCCCCTTACCGGCAAGGACTTCGATTACCGCCGCGGTTGGCTCCAATCCCAAGAGCAGATCCTGGCCCGCCTGTTTGCCGTGGAAATCGCCTTCCACGCCGAGATGAGTAACCACGTCCATTTAGTCCTGCGCAGCCGCCCCGACGTGGTCGAGCACTGGTCGGACGACGAGGTGGTAAGGCGCTGGCTCAAGATCACCCGCTTGAAACGCGGGCAGGACAAGGAGCCGGCCGAACCGACCGAGGCACAGCTCCAAGAGCAACTGGCTCGGCAAGGACGCGTCGCGCAGCTGCGTCGGCGGCTCTGGAGCGTCTCGTGGTTCATGGGTGCCCTGTGCGAAAACATCGCCAGGCGCAGCAACGACGAGGATCGCTGCCGGGGCAAGTTCTGGGAGAGCCGCTACGGCTGCCGCGACCTGGCCGATGAAGCGGCCATCCTGGTGGCAGGCATTTACGTGGATCTCAATCCCATTCGCGCCGGCGAGGCGCAACGGCCCGAAGAAGCTTGCCACAGCTCCGCCTATGACCGCATCCAAGGACGCCCTGTGCGCCTGCGGCAAGCGGCCGAGATCTCGTGCACGGGCACCGCGGACCTGCCCGTGCCTCCTCCGGCGGGGGCTGCCGGCCCGGTGCCAGCGGACGCCTGGCTCTGTGAGCTGACGCTCGAAGAAGGGCCGGGCGCCGAGGTGACCCACCGGGTCTTGAGCCGTACGCCGTGGCGTGCGTCGGACAAGGGGATTCTGCCGGTGCGGCTCGATGACTACCTGAAGTTGTTGGACTGGACGGGCAGGCAGGTCTGTGCCGGGAAGCGCGGAGCGATTCCCGGGGAGCTGGCGCCGATCCTCGAGCGGCTGCGCATCCGGCAGACGAGCTGGGTAGCGACCGTGGAGCGGTTTGACCGTTTCTTTGGGCACATCGTAGCCCCGGTGGAACGCATCGCGGAGAAGGCGCGGCGTATCGGGCGGCGCTGGCTGGCCGGGACCCGCGCCGCCGCCGCGGCGTTCACATGAACAGGGTCCCGTAGCCACCGCCGGCTCGCTTCAGGCACTTCGGGCACGCCGCCTGTTCTCTTCAAGTCGCTCCGCCCAGCGACGGCGCCGCTCCTTCGCGCTTGAGCCGCGCCCTCGTCGTGCACCGAGCCAGGTCCCTTCTCTCTTGCCTCTCCACGAGACCGCCACGAGAGTGTTCTCCGTCTGAAACCCCAACCAGCCGCCTCCGAGCACGCAGGCCGATGCCGACAGTTGAGTGTCTGCTCTCTCTTCGTAAGTACATGTATCACGGCTAGGCGTACTTTCGGGGGAGACGCCATGGACATCGCACCGACAGGGCCGGCCACACCGCGCGGTTCGGGGGTCGGCGCGCATGCCACAACGCGTTCGCCCATACCCCCTGCCGACGGCCGACCAGGGGCGCCGCCGCGCCGGCGGCTGCTCGATCAGGTGCGCGACGCCGTACGCCTCCGGCACTACTCGATCCGCACCGAAGAGGCCTACGTTGGATGGGTGCGCCGCTTCGTCCTCTTTCACCACAAAAAGCATCCCGCTGAAATGGGCGCCGTCGAAGTTCGCGATTTCTCACCTCGCTCGCACGCGATCGGCACGTCGCCGCGTCGACCCAGAATCACGCCCTCAACGCGCTCGTCTTTCTATACCATGCCGTTCTGCGTCGGCCGCTCGGTCACCTGGACGAGATCGAACGCGCCAAGCGACCCCTACGGTTGCCCATCGTACTGACCCAGGACGAAGTACGCCGATTGCTCGAGGCCATGGACGGGACCTGCCGCCTGATGGCCCGGCTGCTGTACGGCAGCGGCCTGCGTTTGCTCGAGTGCGTACGGCTGCGCGTGGGAGACCCACGTGCTCAACCGGCCGGGCGTGACCACCCGGAGCCCGCTGGATTCGATCTGACGTGCGTCGCCTCTCCGAGTGCGGCCGGGTCAACCCTTTGAGGCGGCGAGGCCGATAGATCCTTCGCTCGGCTCGTGCCGCGCCAGCTCAGGATGACAGAGCCGGCGCGCCGACTCCCAAAGAGGAAACCAAAGCGGCGACAAGTCGCCGCACTCCAAAGAAGATCCTTCGCTGCTCGTTCCTCGCCGGCTCAGGATGACAGAGCAGAAGCTCACCCGGGGGATCCTTCGCTCGGCTCGTGCCTCGCTGCGCCCAGGATGATAGGGCCGGCGCGGTCGGAAGAGAATCGAATCACGCGGGCGCTCAGTTCACCCGCTCCTCGCCCGTCCGGTCCGACGTGTCACCGGGGAACAGGAAGAACCAGTCCCTTTCCGGCACGCCCCCCAGCAGTTGATCGACCACCGCATCGTCCAGCACGGTCACGCCCTTTTGCAGGAAGAAGCCCTCATTCAGCCGAGGCCCCGTCCCCGTGCCGCGGATGTTGCGCACCCGCACGGCGTACGGACGCGCTGAGCCCCACTCGAGCAGGATGCGATCCAGGGCGATATCGGTCGCAGCACCGAACCGAACGTCCCCCCCGATCAAGATGTCCTGCTCGCCGATACCCTGGATCAGGTCCGCGTTCGCACCGCCGATCAGGATGTCCCGACCCGCCGCGCCGGTCAGCCGGTCCACGCCGCGGCCACCGATGAGGATGTTGTTGCCCCCCAGATCATTCAGCCGGTCCGCGCCCCCGCCCCCGTCCAGCGTGTCGCCGTCGACACCGCCCGTGAGCCTGTCGTCCCCCGCTTCGCCGAAGAGCACGTTGTTGCCGGCCAACACGCGCAGGCGGTCGTGGTCGTCGCCCCCCCGCAGCGTGTCATCTCCGGGTCCGCCGCGCAACGTGTCGTTGCCCGACCCGCCGAGCAGCAGGTCCGCCGTGTGCCCGCCCAGCAGCCGGTCGTTGCCCGCGCCCCCCTCCAGCGTCACCGGGCCCCCGAAGTCGCTGGCGCGGAGCTCATTATCCCCCGCGCCTCCGACCAGCCGCGCCCGCTCCATCCCGCTCAGCCGGTCCACGCCGCTCACCGCGCCGGTGGCGAGCCGCCGCTCGAGCTCTGTATCCTTCAGCGTGAAGCTGGCGTCGTCCGACTCGAACAAGAGGTCGGTGTCCGGTCCGCCGTCCAGGGCGTCGTCGCCCATGCCGCCCGAGACCATGTCGTTGCCGGCGCCACCAATCAGGCTGTCGTGGTTCCGGCCACCCACCAGCACGTCATCGCCGTCCCCGCCGACGAGCGTGACCGGGCCGCTGAACGCGGCGGCATTCAGCAGGTTCGCGCCCGGCCCGCCCTGAAGGTACGCCGCCTCGATGCCGCTCAGGTTGTCCACGCCCAGCCCCGTCAGAATGGCCGTGAGGGGCGCGGGAAGATCGGCCAGGATAAGGTCGGCGTCGGCCGACTCGACGAGCCGGTCCAGTCCGGTTCCGCCGTCGAACAGGTCATCACCCAGACCGCCGGTGACGCTGTCGTTGCCGCCACCGCCCTGGATGCTGTCGTTCCCCTCGCCGCCGTCGATCAGGTCACTGCCGGGATCAACGATCAGCTCGATCCGTTCCACGGCGCCGGACGCGTCGCGGAAGACGTGCGCCCCGTCGCCGACGAGGCGATCGTTGCCGCCGCCGCCCAAGAGCTCGTCGCCGGACGCATCGCCGACCAGGACGTCATTGCCCGGACCGCCCGTCACGGTGTCCTGGCCGCCGGACGTGGTCGAGACCGAGTAGATGTCATTTGCGTCCGGGCTGCCGTCGTTGCCGATAACGTTGGCAGCGTCGCCGAATAAGAAGTCGGCGGCATCGTCATCCCCGCCGATGATGACGTCCTTCTTGGGGCCGCCCACGGCCGTGTCTTCCCCATCGCCACCATCGAGACTGTCCTGCCCGCCGATGTCGTTGAACAGGCTTATCGCCCTGATCGACGTTGTGCCGTTCAGAGTCACGGCGGCCAGATCACCGAACAGCAGGTCGTTGCCTTGCGCCCCGACGAGCAGATCGTCGAACGCGCCGCCGATGAGGATGTCGTCCCCCGCACCGCCGTCCACCTGGTCATTGCCGCCGGAAGGCGCGTCCGCGTCGTCCACGGTGAACTGGGTGATGGTGAAATCCGCCAAGGAGAACCGGGGCAGGGGGGGAATGGAGAACCGCCCGCTGTCGCCGATCAGGATGTCGCGGCCCAGCCCGCCGCTGACACTGTCTGCCCCTTCGCCGCCGAGCACGGCGTCGTTGCCGATGTCGCCGGTCACCGTGTCGTCCCCCGCGGAGTGGGCGATCGGCGAGCTCGCCGTGGCGAGCCGGATCTCGTCGGGAGAGAGCGAGCGGAAGAGAGCACCCTGATCGCCCACCAGGAAGTTCGGTTCGCCGCAGCTGCCGCCCGGCTCACAGATGATGATTGTCGGGGCTGTGCCGGGCGGCACGTAATCGCGCGCGAACAGGAAGTCGCCGTAGCCGCCGCCGAAGATAAGGTCCGTGCCCGGTCCGCCGGCGATGACGTCGCTGCCAACGCCGCCGCGCGGGTCGGTCTCGGATCCCAGCTTTCCGCAGGCGCTGCCGTTGTCACCCAGGAGGACGTCATCCCCGTCGTCGCCGAACAGCCGGTCGCTGCCGTCCGATATGTCCGGCTGGTTGGGGAAGAAGATGGGGAAGAGCTCGCTTCCGCCGACCGAGCCCGCGCCGCCCAGGATGCAGTCGTTCTCGCTGCCTCCTTCGGCAACGTCACTGCCGGGTCCGGCGACGATGGTGTCGTCACCGCTTTCACCCGAGAGATTGTCGGCGCCGCGGCTGCCGATCATCACATCCGCTCCCGCGCCGCCCCGCGCCACCACGGCATCGGAATCCGAGCCGTCCAGGAGGTCGGCGCCATCGCCGCCCCGGAGCTCGTCGCGGCCCATGCCGCGCCGGTTTGGACCCAGGGTACGGTCGCCACCGTACACCAGATCATCGTCCGGGCCGCCGTCGATGTGATCATCGCCGCTTTCACCCACGAGCACGTCGCGTCCGTCGCAGCCCACGAGGAAGTCGTTGCCTGTGCCGCCGAACACCTCGTCCCGTCCCGCCGTCCCGCACGATATCGTGCGACGGTCCGTTCCTATGAAAACGTCGTCCGCTTCTACCCGGTCGTTGCCCGGTCCCGCGAAGACCACGTCGTCGCCGCTGCCGGCCGCGATCTGATCATCCGTGGTGAGCGATGCATCAGGCGGGTCGCCATCGCCAGCGGCGCCCTGGTTGTCGCCCCAGATCGTATCGTTCCCCTCAGCGCCGCCGAGAACATCCGAGCCTTCCCCGCGCTGGGCGGGGTCAGGGAGCGGAAGGTCGTAATCACCCACGAGCACATCGTCGCCCGGTCCGGCCGATAGCACGTCGTTCCCCGCGCCGCCCACCAGAAGGACGCCCCAGCCGGGCTCGGTACAACCGTCTCCGACAATGTCGCCGCCCAGCCGCTCGCAGGCAGTCAGGTCGGAAGGCGCCAGCGCGAGCGCCAGGGCATCATCGCCGTCGCCGCCCCGTAAGGTGCCGCCCGCCGAGCCGCCCGTGAGCACATCGTCCCCGGCACCGCCGTCCAGCCGCACGCGGATCCGCAAGAGCGGATCGACGACGACCGTGTCCGGTCCA
>JBGPMX010000324.1:0-6147 GCA_041487215.1 Planctomycetia bacterium
GAAGCGAACTCGGCCGGCGTCGGCTGTTCGGTGCGGACGTAGTCCGCGTACGCCATCTGAATCGAGACCGAATGGTCGCCGGCGTTGAAGTTGATGCTCGAGTTCGCCGACAGCGATGGGTCGCAGTAGGTGGGTAGACCGAAGAGACTGCCGAAGGGGGGGATCGAACCGGGCTTGAGCCCGGTCCGCTCGAGGATCTCGTCGGCGTTCGCGAAGCGCGCGCTGCGCACGCCCAGCGCCGCGCGGAGCTTCTTGCTGTCCAGCTTGCGGTCGGCCGGCAGCACCAGCATGAGGAATGCCGCGTCCGCCTTGACGACGAGCGCCTTGGCTCCGCTGGCCAGCGGCGTGCCGCGCACCGCGGCCGCCTGCTCGCTCGTGAACACCGCCGCGTGGTGCAGTTCGTGGAAAGCGATGCCGGCCGACGCGAGCTTCGCTTTGATGCGATCGAGCACAGTGGGGTCGGGGCCGGGGGGCAACGCAGACACCATGGTGTCTGCCAGCAGGCTTTCGAGCCTGACCGCGGTCAGCCTGGAAAGGCTGACGTACGGGTTACATCGGCACGCGCGTCGGGATTTCCGCCTTCTTCGCTTTCTTGATGGCACGCAGCTTGGCGCGGCGGTTCTGCTCGCTAGGTTTCTGGTAGTACGCTCGCTTGCGGATCTCGCGCGGCAGGCCGCTTCGCTCGCACAACCGCCGGAAACGACGCACGGCCGCCTGCAACGACTCTCCGGGTCTCAGCCGAATCTTGATCACTCAACCCCCCTTAAAGTGAAATCTAGCGCTCACGATACACGATGCGCCCTTTGCTCAGGTCGTACGGCGAGATCTCGACCGTCACGTTGTCGCCTGGGATGATGCGGATGAAGTTCTTCCGCATGCGCCCCGCGACGTGGGCGATCAGCCTGTGCCCGTTCTCGAGCTGAACCTGGAACTGCGTGTTCGCCAGGGCCTTCAGAACCCGGCCACTCACCTGGATCGGTTCCTCTTTGGTCTTAGCCACGGCAGCGTCCACTCACCACACGACCAGCGGTGCGGGACCTGCGCGCAAACCGAAACGGCGCCAACCGAGCCGATCACTCGGTGACGCGCTCCGGTCTGCTCCCTCGACAGGTCGACCCGTCATAATCTCGTGCGCCACAAAGAAAATCAAGGGCAAAGCGAATCGACTCCTGGTATATAAGGGCGTCGGACGATCACCCCGGCACCGCTGCCGATCGTCGCTCGGCCTTGCCGCGCGACCGGGGGCGCGAGGGGGTCAACAAACCAGTCGGAGGAGGAAAACCGTGGCGACCGGAGAAGCGTTGGGACACCCGCCGGCACACCACACCGAGCAGGCGGAGCGTGTCGTCCTGCGGTCTTATCCCAAGTTCGTCCTGCTCTACCCGACCCTCATCGCGGCGCTCCTTGCCGGGATCGGCACGCATTACGGGCCGGACGCAACGCGCTGGAGCCTCTGGTTCCTGATCGTCATGATCCTCAACCTGGTGGTGCTCGCGTTCGATTTTCCGCGCACCACGTCGCTCGGGCTGCTCTTCTTTATCCTGGCCGTCTTGTTCGGCGTGCTCTGGCTCAACGTTTACCTGAACTTCTTGCCCCGCTTGAAGGAATTCACGGAGATGCTCCAGCCGAGGGCTGGCGGCCAGTTCTACGCCGTCCTGGCCGGCGGGATGATTCTCATTTACCTGTTCGTGTTCCTGGACACCCGGTTCGATTACTGGGAGATCATGCCCAACGAGATCATCCACCACCACGGCGTCCTGGGCGACGTGAACCGCTTCCCGGCGCCGCAGCTGAAGCTCGAGAAAGAGATCACGGACGTGTTCGAGTTCTTCCTGCTGCGCTCGGGACGGCTGATCCTCCAGCCCAGCTCCGAGCGGCGGGCCATCGTCCTGGACAACGTGCCCAACATCAACAAGCGCGAGCTCGAGATCCAGAACCTGCTGCGTGCCCTGACCGTCCACGTCCATAACGACGAGGAAGCAGACCACCCGATCTAGGTGCCCGCGTTCCCCGATTCCCCGCCACGACCCGAATCTGCGGAGTCCACGGCACAGTTTGGCCGGCGTGGCACGCCCCCCTTTCTTGACAGAGCTGCGTGAAGTTTGACGGGTTTTCGGCCGCCAAGCTAGCCGCATTCTGCGCAGCTTCCCGGACAGGAAAAGATTCACATCTCATTGACTTGGAATGGTTTATGGAAAAACGCTCGAGGGGCCAGCGGGGTTTGCCGATAGCCTATCTAGCCCGATTTCCCCGTGGAAGTCGATTGGCCAGGAAACGGATTCTCGAGAAACCGATCGGTGTCGGCATTGGCTGCTGTGGTCCATCGGGCCGAAGGAAGGCCCGACAGCCCCGACCCAAATGGTGTTCGGGTCCGCGAGGGGACCCGGCACGACAAGACCCAGTGGGGGAAAGCGGGGAGTCCACCGCTCCCCGCGAACGAGGGAAAGGAGTTACTCCTCAATGAAGTCTCTGATGTTGAACGTGGCGTTCGTCGCCTCGCTCGGGCTGTGTAGCGCGGCCCTGGCGGATGGCGGATGCGGCCAGCCCGCTTGCGGCCAGCCCGCTTGCGGGCAGCCGGCGTGCGGTTGCGGAGGGCACGGGCTTCTGAGCTGGCTGAGGCTGCACCGTGGGTGCTGCGAGCAGCCGGCTCCTTGCGCCGCCCCGTGTGATTCTTGCTGCGGGCACCGGCTGTCCGGTCTGTTCCGGCACGGCTGCTGCGAAGCTCCGAAGCCGGCATGCGCTCCGTGCGCTCCGAAGTGCTGCGCTCCGAAGTGTGAATCGCCGTGCAATCCGTGCGGCGGGCACAATCTGTTCGGCATGCTCAGAGGCCTGCACGGCGGCTGCGGCTGCGAAGCCAAGCCGGCGTGCAACGCGTGCGACAGCTGCGGCCATGGGAGCATCTTCGGGCGTCTGCTGTCTCACCGTTGCGGTGGGTGCGGCAGCCCCTGCAGCACGTGCGGCGGCGCGGTCGAAGCCGCCCCGGGCGGTGCTCCGTCTCCGATGAGCCCGGCCCCGGCTCCCGCCCCGGCTCCCAAGCCGATGGGCGCGACCTCGAATGGTCTGCTGATCCTTACCCCCGCTGGGTAGTCGCCTGATGGCGCCCAGCCGGTCTGCCAAGAGACCGTGAGCGACCGGCCCTCCTCGGCAACGAGGAGGGCCGATCTTTTTCCGCCTGCAGCTCGAGCCTTCTAGCCTTGCACTCGGCAGGGCTTTCGGATACAGAGTCGCCCGGCTGGACGGGCCAGGCATGGACAGTACCTGACAAGACCGCCTGGTGGGCCGCAGTGACTCGGCTCCGACCCTGCCTCGCGTTTTGTCAGGCGCACTACGACGTTCGTCGGGAGCCAACCGGAACGGGCTCCAGCACTTCTCTCTCCCTATCTCGAAGTCCGCTTGTTCGAACGTACGGCTGCTGCCCTGCGCAGCGACGACGCCCGAACCGGTGCCTCTGCCGGGCGATGCTTCGGGCGTGCCGATCACCGCGCCGCCCGCGCGGCTCATGGCGGACTGATGGAACCCAGGATGTGTGGCAAGGGAGAGATGCACTCCGGTGCGGTAGGCATGATGCCGACATGCATGGCTCAGGGTGGCGTTGGCTCGGGTGCCCCGACTGGTCGCGGCCTGCCGTGCCGTGGGTCGATCGAGCGTCGGGGCGGCGTGCGCTGGCAGATCGTTGCCTTCTTCGCGGGGCTGGGGCTGCTCACCGTGGCACTGGCACTGCGGCCAAGCTTGCGCTCCCATGCCGTGCGCCGCACCGAGTCGCTGCTGCGGGCGGCGAACGCGGCGCTCGAAGCCGGAGACCCGTGGCGCGCGCACGAGCTCGCCGACAAGGGGCTGGCGACAGCGCGACGGACCCCGGCGCTGGTCGGGCCCAGCTTCCTCGCCGTCGGACTCGCCGAGCAGGCGTGTGCGGAGCGCGCGGAGTCGGCCGAGCGGCTCGATCACCTGGCACGTGCCGCCGAGTACTTCGCGGAGGCGGCCAAGGCGGGAGTGCCGCGCAGCGACCGCCCGAAGCTCTTGTTCCACCGCGCCCGCTGCCTGTTCGATACGGCGCGGGTCTCCGAAAGCATCCCACTTCTGGAGCGCAGCCTCGAGCTCTTCCCGGAAGGCCGGGCCGAAGTGCTCGAACTCCTGACCGCCGCTTACCTCGATCCGGATCGGCTTGATCTGGAACGAGCCCTGCGGCTCAATTCCGATCTGATCCGCACCGCCGACCTCAGCACGGAGCGGACCGAGCGGGCGTGGAAGACTCGGGGCGAGATCCTGCACCGGCTCGGCCGGCTCAACTTCCTGGCGGGCGTTCCGGTCTCGCCGCTCCGCACGGATCCGCGCTGCGTCGGCCAGCTGGTGCGCGCCCAGGAGTGCTACGAGAACAAGCAGTATGGCGAGGCGATCGAGCTCTACCAGGATGTGCTGGCCGGGCCCGGTCTCCCGGTGCGCGTGCAGCAGCGCGTGCGCTACCTGATGGGCGTCGCCGCGCGCGACCAGGGGGACAGCGACGCGGCGCTGGCCGCCTGGCAACAGGTCGAGTGGCACTACCCGAACACCGAGGAGGCCCGCGCCGCCGCGGCCCTTTCCGGTGAGCTGCTCATGAAAGAGGAAAAGTGCGACGCCGCCATCCGGGCGTTCGCCCGCGCGGCCTGCCAGGCGATCACGGACGGCGAGAAGAAGCCGCGCATCCTGAGCACCGCCGCGCTGCGGCAGCTGATGGCCGCCACCATGGATCGCCTCCGCCAGCGCGGGGCGTACGATCAAGCGCTCGAGCTGCTCACCAGCTACCGCATGGTGGCCAGCGGTGCCGCGGCAGACCGGTCGGCCGCCCAGCTCAATGAGGACTGTGCCCGCATGAAACTGCGTGAGGCGGAACCGCTGGCCCAGCAGGACGCCGAGACCGTGCGCTACCAGGCCGAGGAGCTGTTCAAGACCGCCGGGGTGCTGCTGGTTCGCGTGGCCGACGAGCAGCCCGAACGGGCCCAGGAAGTGCTCTGGCAGGCGGCTCAGGACCTCATGCAGGGCAAGGCCTTCCTCCCCGCGTTCGACGCGGCGCGGCGCGTGCTCGATGCGGGCGTGGCGGGCACGCCGCGCGCCGAGGCGCTCGCGCTGGCCGCGACGGCGCTCGAGTCGTGCGGGCGGCACGACGCCGTGCCGGAGTTCGCGCAGGCCTGCATCGCCGAGTTCCCCGATGAGCCCGCCGCATCCGTCGCGCGCTACCAGCTGGCCCTCAGCCAGATCGCGCTGGGCGCGCTTGACGAAGCCGAGGCGACGCTGCGCGAGAACCTCCGAGACGCTGCGCTCGAGGCCGACCCCGCCATCGCGCAGGACAGCCGCCTGGCGCTGGCCGGTTTGCTGCGAGACCTGAGCCGCGACGGCGAGGCCGTCGTCCGCCTCCAGGAACTGCTGGCACGCGACGCTGCGGACGACACCCGCTTCCAGGCGCAGCTCATGCTCGCCGACTGCCTGCGCCGCTCGGCCCGCCCCGCCGCGGGCCGCGTCGAGGAGATGCAGAGCGAGTCGGCGAAAATGCATTACCGCCGCCGCAAGCAGGAAGATCTCGAGCAGGCGGTCGGCCTGCTGACCGGACTTGAGCACGAACTCGCCGCGCGCGAGCAGGCGCAGCGGCTGTCCGTTCCCCAGGAAGAGATATTGCACCAGTGCCGCTGGGCGATGGCCGAGTGCTGCTACGAGCTCGATCGCAACGAGGACGCCCTGACGCTCTACGAACAGCTGGCAGAGACCTACAACAAGCCGAGCGACTGGCTACGGGCCCAGTTCCAGATCGTGAACTGCCAGTTCCGGCTCAACCGCCTGGAGGAAGCGCGAACCGTGCTGCGGCTGGCGCAGCAGCGGCTGGCCCAGCTGCCGAGCGACGAGGCGGAACGCATCGGCATGTCGGAGCAGCGCTGGCAGGAACTGCTGAACGACGGCATCCAACGCTGAACGCTCGAGCGCCAGCGCGGGCAAGGCACTAGCCCGACGCGCCAGCGCGGCAGAAACACTAGCCCGACGCGCCTCAATGGCGGCTCGTCGCGGGACGCCAGGGAGGGCGTTCCTGAGCATGAGCACGACGAACACGTCCGAATCGTTCTGGGACCGCATGCGCCAGTCCTACGCGCGGCTTGCCCCCGAGGTGCACCGCGCGGCGCTCGC
>JBGPMX010000325.1:0-6131 GCA_041487215.1 Planctomycetia bacterium
GCGGGACCTGGAGAAAGCTCATGAAGATTCGTCCCTACAGCAGTATTTCAGGTTATTCGGCTCTGACCGCCGGCGCGCTCGGGCTCGCCTGTGCCGCCGGGATGCTGGCCGCCGCCCCGCCGGGACCGCCGCCGGGCCAGCCGGTGCGGGCTGCGGCGACCGCCGCCAGCGCCCTCGCGCCGTCGGACACCGCCGCGACGGCCAAGCTGGTCCCCCAGGACGCGGTCCTTTACGTCGAGCTCTCCCGGCCCTCGGAGATCCTCGACCGCTTCGTCACTCCCGACATGCTCGACCGGCTCGATTCGGTCCCGCAGATCCGGCAGTTCAAGCAATCCGACCAGTTCACCCAGTTGCGCGGCGTGGTGACGTACCTGGAGACCAAGCTCGGCACCGACTGGCGGAGCGCGCTCCGGGAACTGACCGCCGGCGGCGTTGCCCTGGCGGTGCAGCCGGGACCGCCCACCAACGCCCTCCTGGTGGTGCGTGCCCGCGACGCGCAGGTGCTCGAACGCACGCACAAGGCGTTGGTCGACTTGATCGAGGCCGATGCGAAGCAGAAGGGAAACCCGTCCCCCGTCAAGTCACGGGAGTACAAGGGAGTGACCGCCTGGTCGCTCGGGCCGAACGAATTCCACGCCATCCTGGGGGACACGCTGGTTTTCTGCAGCCACCAGGACGGCATGAAGAAGGTGCTCGAGATGCGTGCGGGCGAGGGGTCGGCGGCACTCACCGAGCTCGCCGGCTGGCGCGAGGCGCACGACCGGGTGCCGGCGGGCAGCGCGGGCTGGGCCTTCGTCCGGCTCGACGCCGTACGCCAGGCCGGGGCGGCCGGTCCGCTTTACGCCGAGAAGTCGGACAACCCTGCCGCGGCACTCTTCTTAGGCGGCCTGCCGCACCTGCTCGCACGCGCGCCGTACGCGGTTGCCGTCGCGACGCTGGATGACCAGCACCTGGGCGTTCGCCTGGAGCTGCCCAAGTCCGATGCGTGGCCCGAGGCGTACCACGGCTTCTACGCGTCCGAACCGGGTCACGAGGCGGCCCTGCCGCTTCACCCCGCGCGCACGATCGCCTCGCTCAGCTTCTACCGCGACATCAAGGCGATCTGGGACGTGCGCGATCAGCTGGTCACCCCCCAGGTGCTCCCCCGGTTCACCGAGCTCGAGGCGAACGTCGGCAAGATCTTATTCGGGGGGCGCGAGTTCGGCGACGTGCTGGGCGAGTTCGAGCCGCGGTTCCGCATTGTCGCCGCCACGCAAGACTACTCCCGAGCCAAGAACGTCCCCGAGATCAAGGTCCCCGCGTTCGCCCTGGTGCTTGAGCTGAAGCACCCCGAAGAATTCGCGACGGAGCTCGTCATCTCGTACAACTCGATCATCGGGCTGGCCAACCTGGGCCTGGGGCAGCAAAACCAGCCGCGCCTCATCGTGACGAGCGAGCAGCACAAGGGGTTCACGATCCAGGGGGCGCGCTTCTTCGATCGAGCGGCGGGCCAGTCGGCCGAGGCCGCCTCGCACATACGCTACAACTTCAGCCCGGCGTGCAGCGCGGCCGGCCGCTATTTCGTGATCGGATCGACGATCGACGTGGTAAAGGACGTCCTCGACGCGCTGGGGGACGTGCACGCGCCGCCGCAAACGACGCCGGACAATGTGGTGCTCGAGATCGACGGCGCGGCCGCGTTGCAGGCGCTCGCCCAGAACCACGAGCCGCTGGTGCGGCAGAACATGCTGCAGGAGGGACACACGCGCGAGCAGGCCGAGCAGCAGATCAATACGCTGCTCGCTCTGGCGCGGCTCTTCAACGCCGGGGAGGTCCGGTGGACCGCCGCGCCGGGCAACATGCACGTCGATCTATCCATCAAGTACCAGGGGCTGCCGCCCCGGAAGGTGGCGACGCCGTAGAGGTCAGGCGTCAGGCAGGTTGTCATCCTGAGCCGGCGAGGAACGAGCAAGCGAAGGATCTCGCTGCTTCCTGATGGCGCGGTCCCCTCGCCCCCGCGCTCCACGGATCATGCGGGGGAGAGAGGTCAGAGATCAGGGGTCAGGAGCCAGGCAGGTTGTCATCCTGAGCCAAGCGAGGAACGAGCCAAGCGAAGGATCTCGCTGCTTCCTGATGGCGCGGTCCCCTCGCCCCCGCGCTCCACGGATCATGCGGGGGAGAGGGTCAGGGTGAGGGGGACGGCTGACCACAGACGATTTTGCAGGAGCCTTCCAACGATGCGTCCTTTCGGAGCCTTTGCTTTGCCGATGCCGAGGCTGGTGGCGGCGGCACGCCCCGCCGGCGGCGGCGAGCTGCCGCGGGAATCGTTGGCCTACGAGCCGACGGCGGCGGATCCAAGGGACCGCCGCAAGGTCGCCCACCTCTACCGCCGCGCCGCCTTCGGGGCGTCCTGGGCCGAGCTCGAGGAAGGGGTGCATCGCGGGCCGCACGCATGCATCGACCGGCTGCTCGAGGGAACGCCGGCGCAGTCGATCAGCGAAGAGGACTTCGCGGCCATGGCGCGCACGTCGGTCGCCGCGGGCAGCGACCGCAACCTCCAGGGTTGGTGGGTCTACCGCATGCTCGCCTCCGGCTGGCCGCTCGTGGAACGCGTGACGCTGTTCTGGCACGACCACTTCGCCACGTCCCAGGACAAGGTCGCGAACCTGGGCTTGATGCACGCGCAGAACGAGCTGTTCCGGCGTTTTGCTCTGGGACACTTCTGGGACGCCGAGACCGGCGGCCTGCTGCTCGCCGTGTCGCGCGATCCCGCCATGCTCATCTGGCTCGACTCGAACTCGAATCGCCGCGCGGCCCCCAACGAGAACTTCGCCCGCGAGCTGATGGAGCTGTTCGCGCTGGGCATCGGGCACTACACGGAGAAGGATGTGCAGGAGGCGGCGCGCGGTTTCACCGGCTGGTTCGAGAACCACAGCCGGTTCCTGTTCGTCGGCTCCGAGCACGATGCTGGCGAGAAGACCGTGCTCGGCCGCACCGGCAAGTGGGACGGATCAGACGTGGTGCGGATCGTCGCCGAGCAGCCCGCGGCGGCGGTGTTCATGGTCCAGAAGCTGTACCGCTACCTGGTGAACGAGAACGACGCGGGGGCGTCCGAGCGAACCGCGCCGCTCGCCGCCGCGTTCCGCGAACGCCAGTTCGACGTGCGCTGGCTGGTGCAGACCATGCTGCGTTCCCGGATCTTCTTCTCCGCCGCCAGCTACCGCCAGAAGATCAGCTCGCCGGTCGATTTCACGGTCGGCACCGTGCACCGGCTCGAGGGGTCGCGCGTCAGCCCGGTAGCACTGGCCGACGTGTGCGGCCGACTCGGGCAGACCCTGTTCCACCCGCCGAACGTGGCGGGCTGGGACGAGGGGAAGGCGTGGATCAACACCTCGACGGCACTCGGCCGCGCGAACTTCGCCGAGGAAATCATGGCCGCGCGTGGTGGCCGCTTCGCGGCGCGCATCGACCCGGCACGCCTGGCGGCCCAGTACGGGCGAAAGTCCGACGCCGATGTGCTCGCATTCTTCCTCGACCTGCTGGTCGACGGCGATCTGCCGCCGGACACGCGGGCCAAGCTCGCGAACTCCATGAGCGCGGCGGTCGATGGCCGCGGGGGATTGAGCGCAATCGGCGGCGACACGGCGGGCGAGAAGGCGCGGCGACTCGTGCAGCTCATCCTCACGCTGCCCGAGTACAACCTCTGCTGAACGCCTCCTGCGCGGGGCGGCAGGCGGTGAGACTGCACAGCGCAGGGTCAGCGGGGCGGCGTAGCCGCTCCCGCGCCCCCTGGGGAGTCTGCGTAAGGCATCACGCGAGAACCGAGTTTTGAAGGAGCCATCGATGTTTCACACGCGCCGCCAGTTCCTCGCCACCGCGCTAAAGGGATCGGCCCTCGTCTCTTTCGGCTGGACGGTCCCCGGTTTTCTACGCCGCACGGCGCTGGCCGCGGCCGCTGCCGGGTCCAATGCGGAGCGCGTGCTCGTGGTCATCCAGCTCTCCGGCGGGAACGACGGGCTGAACACCGTCGTCCCCTTCGGCGATGATCTCTACGCGAAGAACCGCCCGACGCTGCGCATCCCCGCCGAGCAGGTCATTCGGATCGACGACCACGCGGGGCTGCACCCCAGCCTGGCTGGCTTCGGCAAGCTGCTCGAGGCCGGGCAGCTCGCGGTGCTCCAGGGGATCGGCTACCCGAACCCGAGCCGCTCGCACTTCCGCTCGATGGACATCTGGCAGACCGCGAACATGGGCGAGCGGCTGCCGGGGGACGGCTGGCTGGGGCGGGCGATCAGCCGACCCGAGCTGCGCCGCGAGGGGACGCTGCCAGCGATGCACCTCGGGAGCGGCAAGCTGCCGCTGGCACTGGTCGGCCGTACCGCCGAGGTGCCGTCGATCGCGTCGCTTGAGGACTACAAGCTGCGGCCGGGCGCGGCCGGCCGCGAGCTCCTGAGCGGGGTCGCGGCGGCTCCCCGCGGCGACGCCTCCCTGCAATTCCTGCAGCGCAGCACGCTGGACGCTTACACCTCGAGCAACCGGATCGAGGAGCTGGTGCGGAAGTACGACACCCCGATCGAGTACCCAGCGAGCGCCCTGGGACAGAGGCTCAAGCTGGTCGCCCAGCTGATCGACGCCGACTTCGGCACGCGCATCTTCTACACGTCGCTCGACGGCTTCGACACGCACGCCAACCAGGCGGCGACGCACACCAACCTGCTGCGTGAGCTGGGGGATGCCGTGCAGGCGTTCCTCGACGACCTGGGCCACCATGGGCACCGTGACCGCGTGGCAGTCATGACGTTCTCCGAGTTCGGGCGGCGGCTCAAGGAGAACGGATCGCGCGGCACCGATCATGGCGCGGCAGCGCCGATGTTCCTGGCCGGGGGCAAAGTGCGGTCCGGTGCCATCGGAGATCACCCCAGCCTGGCGGACCTGGACGACGGTGATCCCAAGTTCCGCGTCGACTTCCGCAGCGTGTACGCCACGGTGCTCGAGCGCTGGCTGGGCTGCCCGAGCGGCGACGTGCTGGGCGGCTCGTTCCCGCAGCTCCAGCTGTTTGCGTAAGCGTGCAACGGTCAAGAGTGCCGGCCCATCGCCACCCGCCGCGTTCATCCGTTCCGGGCTTTCGGAATCCGGCCCCCTCTCCCGCTCATGGGTCCGTGGGAGAGGGTTGGGGTGAGGGCCCTCTCATCTAGGCGGGTCCGCAGCAAGAGGTACGTCAGGCTGGAAAGCATCGCGCTTTCCGCCGCATGATCCGTGGAGCGCGGGGGTAAGGGGACCGCGCCATAACGAAGCACCGAGATCCTTCGCTGCTCGTTCCTCGCCGGCTCAGGATGACAAAACCGATTGCCGACTTGCGAATGACTGCGGACTGCGGACTGCGGACTCTGCCGGTCACTTCCCCTCGAGCGGCACGACTCCGGTCCAGCCGGTGGGGGGGCGTCCGCCGTGCTGCTCCATGGTGCCGCGCAGGAATTCGGCCGCGCCGTCGTTGGGCAGGCGGCGCAGCAGGGCCTGGCAGTCGTCCCAGCGGCCGCTGTGGAAGGCATCGAGCGCCGCCTCGTAGTCGCGCAGGTTGCGGTCCGAGCACTCGCCGGGCTCGACGGCCGGCGGCAGCAGCTCGCTGACCATGAGCGTCTTCTGCATGCCGTAGGGTTGCACGGTGGCCAGGCGCCGGAGCCGCGCCCAGTGCAGCGCGGGGCCGCCGCGCAGCTGCTCCGCGGTCGCCTCGTCGACCAGCACCGGGACGCAGAACTGCTTGGTCATGGATTCGAGCCGCGAGGCCAGGTTGACCACGGGCCCAAAGACGCTGACCTTGAACTGGTCGCTGGTGCCGAGCCGGCCGGCGATGGCCGGCCCGCTGGCGATCCCCAGGCCGCAGGCAAATCCGGCCAACGGGTGGCCGGGCTGCCGCGCCTCGCGCGCAAAGCGGCGGCGGATGGCGAGCGCAGCGCGGCAAGCCTTCTCCACCGTCTGCGAGTCCTCGAGCGGCCAGCCCCAGAAGCCCATCGCGGCGTCGCCCTGGAAGTCTCCGATGACCCCGTCGTGATCGGTGATGCCCGAGGTCATGATGCCGAGCGCCTGGCTGATCCGCTCCCAGAGCGATGCCAGGTCGTGCTGCCCGGCCTCGGTGATGCGGCACGACCCGCGCA
>JBGPMX010000326.1:0-6130 GCA_041487215.1 Planctomycetia bacterium
CAGCGGCAGCTTCTCCGCCGCCGACGATTTTTCCGAGACGTCGAACCCGACGGGTCCCTGGAGCTATGGCTGGAAACCGGCGCGCACCGGCACGTTCCATTCTTACCCCAACCACGGGGTCGATTCGAGCGGACTGGCCTTCTGGAATGACTCGGCCATCCTGAGCTTGGGCGCGCCCAGCCTCGTGCACAACGGCACCGGGGCAACGCAGTTCCCGCTCGGCATCGCCGACCCGCCGAACCAGCTCATATTCCACCCGGGGACGAACGGCGAAAACAGCGTGTTCCGCTGGACCGCGCCGGCGTCCGGCACCTACCAGGTCACGGCGAACTTCAGCGGCTTCGATAGTGCGACGACCGACGTGTCCGTGCTGCACGACGACCAGGAGCTCTTCAGCGGCGCGATCAACGGCCAGGGGAGCACGCAGTCGTTCGCGGGGGGTATCTCCGTTCAGGCGGGGGACACGATCGATTTCACCGTGGGCAACGGCGGAAACGGATTCTTCTTCGACAGCACCACAGTGGCGGCCACGATCGTCGGCGTGGCGGCGGGCCCCTCGCCCACCACGCTCGTATTCAGCCTCGACCCCGGCGCCCCGGACGGCGCGTCGATCGACCCGAGCAGCGGCGTCTTCACCTGGATGCCGGGCCCCGACCAGCTCCCCGGCGTGTACCAGGTGACCGTACGCGTGAGCGATAACGGCGCGCCGCCGCTCAGCGACGCCGAGACGATCGACATCACCGTGAGCAACGTGAATGACCCGCCCGAGCTCGGCCCGCTCGGTGACCGCGCCGTTACGCAGCAGAGCACGCTCGAGTTCGTGGTGACGGCCACGGATCCCGATCCGGGCGAGACCCTGACATTCAGTCTGGATGAGGGGGCACCGACCGGCGCGTCCATCGACCCGGCGACCGGCATGTTCCACTGGACCCCATCGCTCGATCAGCCGCCGGGGGACTATGCGCTCACGGTCCTCGTGCACGATAGCGGATCGCCCGCGCTGGAAGACTCGGCGACCTTCACCGTCACCGTGAACGCGCTGACGACGGGCAGCGTCCGCGGAGCGGTCTTCGAGGACGCGAACAAGAACGGCGTTCGCGACGAGGCAGAGTCCGGGGTAGCGGGCTGGCCCGTGTTCCTGGACTCGAACGGCGACGGCAAGCTGAACAACGCCGCATCCGGCGACGGGATATGCAACGCGTCGGCGACCGAGTCGTGCCTGCTCACCGCCGCCGACGGGACCTACGTCTTCGCGAACCTTGAGCCGGGCAGCTACCGGGTCCGACAGGTGCGGCCGACCGGCTGGCAGCAGACGACGGGTGATCCTGCCGACGCGGCGATCGCGGCGGGCGCCGAGATCGCGGGCGTGGATTTCGGGAACTTCTACACGCTGACGGGCAAGATCAAGGGACGCGTGTTCGAAGAGATCGATGGCGATTTCGTGCGAGACGCGAACGAACCGTTCCTGGTCGGCTGGACCGTGTTCCTCGACCTCAACCAGAACGGCGCGCGCGATGCGAGTGAGCCGACGGCGCTCACGAACCTTCGCGGCGCGTACGTCTTCAAGAAGCTGGCACCCGGCAACTACACGGTGGCGCTGATGGCGCAGCCCGGCTACCGCACCAGCACCGAAACGGTGCAGGTGACCGAGGATGAAGGAGTGGGGGACACGTTCCTGGCCGCGTATCGGCCGGGCACGATCGTCGGCAAGATCTTCCAGGACGACAACGCGAACGGCATCCAGGACCCGGGCGAGCTGCGGCTGAGCGGACGGACGGTGTTCGTGGACCTGGACGGCGACGGGCTGCCAGGTTCGAACGAGCCGACGGCGGTCTCGAAGTCAATCGCGCGCCGCGCCGGCAAGTACACGCTGCGTGACCTGGCGCCGGGGACGTACGAGGTGCTCCAGGTGCTTCCGGACGGCTGGGAGCAGACGCTGCCGGCGGCGCCGGGGGGGGTGGCGGTCACGCTGGCTGCGGGCGGCCAGGCGCACGCGAACTTCGGCGCCCGTCCGGTGCCGCACGTGGCCGCCGCGCAAGGCACGCGGCCACTCGTGGTCGGGACCGGCACTGCGGTATTCACTGAGCCCACTTCTTCTGGTGTCATGCCGCGCGAAACGGGCAGGCTCGACCCGGTGGATGTGGTACTCGACGCCTGGTTCAACCCGGCGACGTCGAGCCCGACCGCTCCCGGTGGCACCGCAGCGGTGGACGGCAGCCGGGGGATGCTCGACGACACGCAGGCAGGCGATGCGGGTCTGGTGAATGCGCTGGATGACGTGCTGGCGGCGTGGGAGCCCATGCCTGCATAATGCACGCCAACCTCGCCGAACGGAACCGGAAGCGTCAGCGCCCGGCAGGCTTGGCTCGCCCATCGCAACACCGCTCGGTTTGGCGAGGTCCGCCAAGAAAGGAGCGGGCGGTAGGCACTCACTCGGTCGCGGTTCCCAGCCCGGGCATGGGATCCACCGAGCTTCCCAGGGGATTGAACAACTCGGTGTCCTTGCAATAGCCCGACGCACAGAGCACGAACGTGCGCGACCACCCCGCCGGCAGCGGCGGCAATCCGCTCGCGTCGTACGTCAGCGTCATTTCATCCCCCGCGTTCACGAGCACGAAACGTTGATCCGTGTGCGACACCAGCTCCCGGACATCCCCGTAAGACGTACGAGCACCGGGAAGCCGACTGAGCAGAGCCGGCGCCACACGTTCGTAGTCGAAAACGAGCGGCAACCGTCCGTCGGGCGAATACTCCTGCATGTAGCCTCGGTAGCCGAGCGCCGCGCGGACGGGCTCGAGCCGCGTCTTCCGCAGGATGCTATCGGACTCCAGCCGCGCCGCAAAAATCTGGTCCCAGTAGATCTCCATGTTCGTCCGGATGCGCAGGCGACAGTCGTTCGCCACTGCGGCGTCCCGCGCCCGAATGTCGCGCGGCAGCTTGCCCGTCAGATCGACGGTCATCATGCGCGGCAAGCCCGCCGGGTAGCCCATGTTCTGAATCAGAGGCTCCCACTCCCCCTCTCCGTTGCGCCATTCAAGGATGGGGGGCTGGAGTCGTGCCCCTGCCGTGGCGGCCGCCCAGTTGGTCTGCGCATACGGGTACTCGACCCAACCGGCCAGGAACAAAGCGACGCGCTCGTCGTCCCCCAAGCCGGCGAAAACCTGCCCGAAGTCGAGCTCGACGCAGTGTTCTTCGGCGTATCCGATCCACGCCGCCGAGCAACGGAACCCATCGACCGTGGACCGGTCCCACTCACGCAGTATTTCGAGCACATCGCGGCCGGACTCGTCGCATGCCGCTCTTGGGAACATGCGGTCACGAAACACGAAACGGTCGCCGGACGGATGCGGCGTTTCCGGATCGAACCGCTCGTCGGGGTAGACCGCGAGAGCGGCCGGGTGATCAATCACCTCGAGTGTTGCGCTATCAAGATAGGTCATCTCGTCCATCGGCTCGGCGATCTTGAGCACGAGCTCGCCCGCCGCATTCGGCGCGAGCTGCTCGCTCGAAATCCGCACGTCCTCGTCCGGATCAGGGTCCGCATATAAGCCGGGGCGGACAAGATAGCCGATGCCGCCTCCGCCCAAGAGGTCGGTGACGAACTCGAAGCGATGCCCATTCCACGCGAACAGCACCGGGCAGGAACTCCCCCGGCGCTGTGTCTCTTCGATGAGCAAAAGCTCATCGGCCGCCAGGTCGAGCTCCGCCTGCTCGACGCCGTCCGGCCACCGCATCCGAACAGCATCGGCTCGTTCCCGATCCGACAGGCCGATCGAGAGTGGAACAAGACTCTGACAGAGGCCGGTAGACCGAGACGCGTTCTGCCAGGTGATCCGTGCGCGCCCGGCGTGGACCACGCCTCGTGCGCCAATTCCGCTCGAGTTACTTCGCATGGTCTTCTTGTTCGGATCGACCACCATTTCGCGGCGCCCGGTCAGTCTCATCGCCAGCCCGTGGTTTCCGTTGCCCTCGGTGCGGAGAAGGATCGGGGACCGCGCGGGTTGTACGACCAACAATGCTGGCCAAGTCTCCCCGTCAAAGGCCGCGGCACAGAGAGCCGCACCATCGGAGAGATCGGGTAAGAGCCCGGCCAGCCACTCAGGGCGGGTGATCATGCCCCGTGGGCGATTGAGGGCCAGGACAGGTCCGGCGGCACTCGTACCCAAGCACAACAGATCCGGCCAACCGTCCATGTCGGCATCGAACAGTTGCGCGGTTTTCACCCGGCTAAGGTCGCTGGGAAAAGGCTGGAAGGTGGGAAGCCGATCCACGGAGCGCGCTGCGTTTCGGAGAAACAGCGCCGGCCCGTCGGGCCTCACGATCACAAGATCCGTGTGATCGTCGTTGTCGAAATCGCCGGCGAGACCGCCGTTGTACTTCGCCTGCGGTACGATATCCGTGGGCAACGGGACCACCGCCCATTGCTGCAAGCGTTTGTTCACAAGCAGCCGGCACGGCGACGTGTCGTTGATCTCCACCAGGTCCAGATCCCGATCGTCATCCAGATCGGCGGCGACAAAGCCTACCGTCCGCGTGGGCCGGTCCCAGGCGTCGCTCGGTTCGCTTATGCGCTCGAAGCCTACCTCGAGCGGGGGTAGATCCCGCGATGCGGCGTCAGCCAGCCGGCTCATGCCGACGTTCGCGAAAAAGGCGTTCGCGGCGCCGCCGTCGTACGGCTGTTCCCGGAACATCTGCTCCGCATCGCTGAGCGGGCCGTAGTTGGCGACGAGCAGGTCGAGGTCACCGTCATGATCGAGATCCATGAACAAAGCCGTGAGACTTACCATTTCCGGCTCCGCGACCCCGGCCTGCTCCGTTACGTCCTCGAACGTGCCTCGGCCGGTGTTGCGAAACAGCACGTTGCCTCCAGCGGCTGTGACATAGAGGTCGGCATGCCCGTCGCCGTCAAAATCACCGGCGGCACAGCCGATGCTGAGCCGCGGACCGCCCAGGCC
Source organism: Planctomycetia bacterium (assembly GCA_041487215.1). GTDB lineage: Bacteria > Planctomycetota > Planctomycetia > JALXBF01 > JBGPMX01 > JBGPMX01. The sequence goes on from JBGPMX010000326.1 coordinate 4,956, forward strand.
CGCCTGCTCGGTGACATCCACAAAACGCCCCGCTCCTTCGTTGCGCAGCAGCACGTCCCGCAGCTGCCCGTCACGAACGACCGAGGCAAGAATGAGCAAGTCCAAACGTCCGTCCCCGTCGCAATCGAACACAGCCACAGCGGCGCCGAATCGAGCTCGGATCCGGAATAGCAAGGGACCATACGGACCGGCCGCATCGAGTTCGGCCGGCTCCGCCCACTGCGTGCCGGGGGCCAGAACGAACTCGGCCTTGGCATCGATGGCGTAAACCGGCAAAGGACGCTCGGTCGGTCGATGCGGCGGACGGCGCAGCCCGATCGCCTCGGCAAGCGGGCCGGACCAGATGTAATCGTGAGCGTACTCGTCGTAGTGGATGGTCTGCTTAAGGAGACCGAACTGCGCAGCGAGCTCCGCGGCGCGATCCTCCTGGCCGGCGCGGCGCATCGCCTGGTTCAGTTTGTAGTACGCGGACGCCAGATACGGATCCAGCTCGAGAGCCCGCTCGTAGCAGGCCGTCGAGGTAAGCCCGTCACCGCCGCCGGACGCTGATGCCTCGCGCTGCTCCTCGTCCTCGAGACAGTCGCCCAGCCGCATCCAGCTGTAGGCATCGCCGGGCATGAGCTCTTTGCAGACCTTCTCGAGATGCACCCGCGCCTCCGAGAAGCGGCCGCGGTACTGCAGGACGAACCCCAGGGTGTAGTGGGCACGCGCGTCGTCCGGTACTGCTTCAAGGATCTCCGCGAGGAGCTGCGAGGCGCGCTCGAGATTCTCTGGCTTGGGGCTGTTATTCAGCAAAGCGATAGCAAGGTTGAACTTGCCGGGCAAGCAATGCGGCCAGCGATCTACGATCTCTTCGAACACCTTGACCGCGTTCTCGAACCCATGCCCCTCGTCGAATTGCTCCATGTAGCCGAGGCCACGATTGGTCAATTCCACGAGTTCCTCGTCCGTTGCCGGGCGGGCCGGTTGCGCTGGCAAGCGCAGCCGCGTCCAGCCAACCCAGGCGGAGCCGGCTGCAACGCACAGCAGGAGAACAGCGGCCAGGAAGAGTCTTGAGCGTTTCACGGGACGTTCCTTGGCGACAGGCCACGCTGCAGTTGCAGCACGGGGGGTGCTTCGTAGGGTGGGCTGTGCCCACCAAAATTCTGGTGGGCACAGCCCACCCTACGTGATGG
>JBGPMX010000327.1:0-6109 GCA_041487215.1 Planctomycetia bacterium
GGGTCGGCTGCGGGCTCCCCACCCGCCGCTCTTCTTAAATGGAGACGAAGAAACCGCTACGTCTGGCTTTCGACAACCAAGAGATCCTTCGCTGCGCTCGTGCCTCGCTCCGCTCAGGATGACACCGCTCCCATTGGTACCCGGGAAGACGGAACGGATGAACGGGAACGGGCGCTACTCGTAAAGTTCGTAGGGCGCCGTCTCGCGGCGGAACCGCGCGATGTCGTCGCCTGCCGTCTCGAGCCAGTCGAGTGCCTTGCCGTGCTCGAGCCCCGCACGCAGCCGGTCGGAGCCGGCAATGAGATCGATCGCCATCCGATGCAACTCGTATTCGTAAGGGGGCGTTCGCCACGCGAAATCGTCCGGCGCGAGCGCACGGATCTCTGCGAGCAGCGCCACCGCCGTGCGCAGCGGCTCGAACGCCGCGCGGTCCCGCACGTGCAACTGCACGCCGCCGCAGAGCTGCCCGGCCCACTTGTGAAACGTCGGCTCGAACGAAACCGCGCGCAGCTGTACTCCCGCGAGCCCGTGCCGCTCGAGCGCTGCAACCAGCCGGTAGGAGTCGACAAACGGGGCTCCGACCAGCTCGAACGGCTGGGTTGTGCCTCGCCCTTCCGACACGTTGGTCCCCTCGAACAGCACTGTCCCCGGATAGCACAGCGCCGAGCGGAGCATCGGGATGTTCGGGGACGGCGCGACCCACTCCAGCCCCAGGTCGTCCCAGTAGAAGACGCGGCGCCAGCCGTGCATGGCAACGACTTCGAGATCGCAGCCCAGGCCGAGCCGCGCGTTGGCCCACCGCGCCAGCTCGCCCATGGTTCGCCCGTGCCGCATCGGCGTCTCGAGCTCCCCGACGAACGATCGGAAGGCCGGCTCGAGCAGCGGTCCTTCGATCTGCGTCCCGCCGATTGGGTTCGGCCGGTCCAGGATCACGAGCTTGCAGCCGAACCGGGCCGCGGCGCGCAGGCAGGCGGCCATCGTGCTCACGAACGTGTAAACCCGCGTGCCGACGTCTTGCAGGTCCACGAGCAGCGCATCGACGCTGCACAGCATCTCCTCGGTCGGCTCGCGCACCGCTCCGTACAGGCTGAAGACGGGCAGGTCGAGCCGCCGGTCGAAGCCGTCCGCCGACTCGATCATGTTGTCCTGCTTCTCGCCACGCATGCCGTGCTGCGGACCGAACAGCGCCACCAGCCGCGGCCCGACCGCTTCGCGCAGCCGATCCGCTGAATGCATTAAATCTTGGCCTACCGATGCGGGGTGGCAGACAAGACCCAGCCGCGCGGTCGCAAGCCAGGCGGGGCGGGTCTCGAGCAGCACCTCGACGCCGAACCGGAAGTCACGCGAAGGATCTGGCATGCTATGTGTCCTGAGGCGGATCGGCCCTGAGGCGCGGCGGCCCGCCCAACACAGGAGATTAAACCGCAGAGAGCGCCGAGAAGCGCAGAGAAGAAGTGAAGAAACAGGGGAATAGAAGATTGCTTTCTCTTCTCTGGAATTCTCTTCTCGGCGATTCTCTGCGCGCTCTGCGGTTCGATGCCTGAAAATGCTGCTCTACCTCTCTCCATACAAAAGATACTTCTCCCGCACGCGCTCGAACGCGGCCAGGTCGTCGCGATACGCCGCCTCGATCTCGGCGATTGGTCGGCCCGCCTTCACCGCCTCAAAGGCGGTACGGTTCGCCAGCAACGTGAGGAAGGGATCGACAGTCCAATCGTCCGGGTAGAGTCGACGCAACTGAAGTGCGATCGCCAGTCCCGTGCGGACCGGTCGGAACCGATCGCGATCGGTCACGATGATCTCGATCCCGCCGCAAAGCTTGTCTGCGTGCTTGCTCGACCGGGGCGTGAATCGGACGGGCACGAACGCGACCCCCTCGAGCGGCTCGCCTGCCAGTGCCTCGGCCAGCCGCTTGCCGTCCAGCCAGGGTGCGCCGATGCGCTCGAACGGTGTGTCGGTGCCGCGGCCGACGGAGAGGTTCGTGGTCTCGAGCAGCCCGATGCCTGGATAGAGCTCGGCTTCGCGCAGGCTGCGCATGTTCGGCGACGGGTCGACCCAGAGCCGTCCCGTGCCGTCGTAGTGCTGGTCGCGCCGCCAGCCCTCGACGGGTACAACCGTGAGGTCGGCGCCGATCGATCGTTCGCCGTTGTACAGGCGAGCGAGCTCGCCAGCGGTCAAGCCGTGCCGCACCGGGAGGCGGTGGTAGCCCGTGAAGCCCTCGCGGCCCGCGTCGAGGACGGGTCCTTCGACCGCGGCGCCCCCGATCGGGTTCGGCCGATCGAGTACCACGAAGCGGAGCTGCTGCTCGGCCGCCGCCTCGAGCGTGAGGCCGAGCGTTGCCGAGTAGGTGTAGAATCGCGCGCCGATGTCCTGAATGTCGAACACCAGCGTGTCGATGCCGCGGAGCTGTTCTGCGGTGGGCTTGCGGACCTTTCCGTACAGGCTGTACACGGGCAGCCCGGTCTTGTCATCGGTCGAATCGTTTACGGCGGCGTCCACGGCACCACGGATGCCGTGCTCGGGGGAAAACAGGGCGACCAGCTCCACCCCTTTGGCCTGGTGCAGCAGGTCGATGGTGGGCGTGCCATCGGCGGCCAGCCCGGTGTGGTTGGTGATGAGCCCGACGCGGCGGCCGTGTAGCAGCCGGAATTCGTCGCGCGCGAGCACGTCGATCCCGCATGACACCGCTTTGCGCTGCGCCGCCCGCCGCTTTTCGTTCGGTTTTTTCTGCGCGCTCGATTCGCTTGGGATGGTCGCGCGGCGCGGCCACGGCGGGTCGATGATCGAACGCGCCACGATGGTGGCCACGCTGCGGCGGAGCGGGATGACGTTCCCCTTGCCGCTGGGATGCACCCGGTTGCTAAGGATGACTACGGCCGTCTGGCTGGCCGGATCGATCCAAAGCGACGTGCCCGTGAAACCGGTGTGGCCGAAGCTTCCCACCGGGAAGAGCTCGCCCCGCGGCGAGGAGTAACCCGTGTCGATGTCCCAGCCGAGCCCACGCGCCTGGCCGGCCGGCGTGTCGCCCGGCGCCGTCATGGCGCGCACGGCCTGTTCACTCAGTACGCGTACGCCGTCGAGCTGCCCCAGGCACAGGATCATGCGGGCATAGCGCAGCGTGTCGCGCGCGGTCGAGAACAGCCCGGCGTGTCCGGCGACGCCGCCGAGCAGGAAGGCGCGCGGGTCGTGCACCTCGCCGCGCATCCAGTGTCCATCGCGCAGCTCGGTCGGCGCCGCGCGTGCCGTGAGCGCGGGACCTGGCCGGAACGTAGTCTCGTCCATGCCCAGTGGGCCGAAGATGTTCGCCTCGGCGAAAACATGGAGCGGCTGGCCGCTCACGCGTGCGACCAGCTCGCCGAGCACGATGTAGCCGACGTCCGTGTAAAGAAACTTGCTGCCGGGCGGATAGGCCGGCTCGAGCGACCAGATCTTATCGAACGCCTGCGCGCGTCCCGCGCTGTAGTCATCGACCGGGTTATCAGCGATGAGGCCGCCGCGGTGCCGCAGCAACTGCTCGACCGTGACCGCTGCCTTGCCCCCGCCGGCAAATTCCGGGATGTACCGCGCGACCGGCGCGCCGAGCGACACCTGCCCGCGATCGACCAGCACCATCAGCGAGCTGGCGGTGGCCATGACCTTGGTGAGCGATGCCATGTCGAAGACCGTCTCGCGGCTCATCGGCTCGGGTTGCTCTCCCACGAGTCGCTTGCCGTACGGCCGCCACCACACGACCGAGCCGAACCGGCTGACGAGCACGACGGCGCCGGGGCACTGCCCGCTCGCGATCGCCTCGCGCACGGCGTCGTCGATCTCGGCCAGCTTCGCCGCATCCATGCCGACCCGTTCGGGGGGCGTCTCGCCCGGCCAGGGATCGGCTGCAAGCGACGCCGCAGCGGCAAGGCCGACGATCAGCAGGGACATCCAGGCGCTGCGTCGCAGAGAATCGCGTTGGGTCATAGGGTTGCCGCTGGCCTCAAAAATCTGACCGCAGAGGGCGCAGAGAGTCGTGGAGAAGAGAATTGCAGAGAATTGCAGAGAAGGGAAATAGCATTTTCGGTACGGGGTCAGTTTGCGTCTCTCGGCGTTCTCTGCGGTTTAATCTTCTTTCTCGGCTGTCGCTGGCTCGCCTTGCGGCCGCGGCAGCAGCCAGCTCGCCAGTCCGCCGGCCAGCAGCGTCGTTCCGGACCCGATCATCGCGTACCACCAACCGGAAATCGGGGTTTTGAGCCAGACGAGTGTCACGGCCAGGGTGCCGGCAAGCATCGCGAAGACGGCCGCCGGCCCGGAGGCGCGCCGGACCACGATGCCAAGCAAAAGAACGCCCAGGGTGATGCCGGTCGTGAACGCCGCAATATCGAGCACGTTATCGACGGTGGAACGGTGCTGCAGCCTGCGGCCGTAGAAGGCGACCGCCATCTGCAGCACCCCCGCCGCGATGGTGAAGCAACGTGAGGCGTTCAGGTAATGCGCCTCGGAGGCGCGCGGGCGGACCAGCGGGCGGTAGAGATCGCCTATCGCCGCGGACGCCACCGAGTTGAGCGAACTCGAAAGCGTGCTCATGGCGGCCGAGAACACCGCCGCGATGACCAGGCCGCTCAGCCCGGCCGGCACCTCCTCGACGATGAACTTTGCGAACACGGCGTCGCTCGCCACAGCGGGTGGATCGGCCCGGTAGAAGGCGAACAGGCCGATGCCGATCAGCAGGAAGAGCGCAAACTGGGCGAGCACGAGCACGCCGCTCGCCATCAGTGCCAGCCGGGCATGCCGCACGGAGTCGGTGCAGAGATAGCGCTGGACCATCATCTGATCGGCGCCATGCGTGGCGGCCGTGAGAAACGCTCCCCCCACGATACCGGCCCAGAGCGACTGCGCCGACGGATCCAGCGCGAGGTTCAGGATGCGGAACTTGCCGCTCGCCGACCCGGCGTCCAGCACCGCATGCCAGCCGCCGGGAACGCGCCCGAGCAGCACCCAGCCGGCCAGCACAGCCCCCAGCATGTAGATGAAGAACTGTGTGAAATCGGTCCAGATCACCGCCCGGATTCCCCCCAGGAACGTGTAGGCGATGGTCACCAGCCCGACCGCCAGCACCGACGCTTCGAAGCCCCAACCGGTCAGCTCGCGCACGACCAACGCGGTCAGGTAGAGCCGCAGGCCGTCGGCCACGGTTCGCGTGGCGATGAAGAGCGTCGCAGTAAGACGCTGCACGCTCGGCCCGAAGCGGGTGCCGAGCATTTGGTAGAGCGTGAGTGATTCGCGGCGGAAGTAGAGCGGCATGAGCGCGAGCGCGACTCCGCAACGGCCCACGACATACCCCATGGCCAGCTGCAAGAACGTCATGTCGCCGGCGTACGCTTTGCCGGGCACGCTCAGGAACGTAACCGTGCTGGTCTCGGTGGCTACGATCGAGAGCAAAATGAGCGGCCAGGCGATGCGGCGACTGCCCAGGAAGTAGTCGGCTACGCCTTCCTGCCGGCCGCGCAGCGCCAGCCCGAGGCCGGCCACGCCGAACAGGTAGGTGATGATGACGAGAGCGTCGAGCGCGTTGATGCCCATGCGAGGCAGGAATTCTCATCGATCCGCGCGCGGGCAGCAATGAGGAAGGGGATGCGCCGCGCTCTTGACCGAAAGGTCTCCCCGCTCGCCAACAACCCCTCACCCCCGACCCCTCTCCCCACGCTCGCTGCCGTGATCGCTGAGGGCAGCCGCGCGTGGGGCGAGGGGAGAGATACGCGCGCGAAGAGAGCCTCTCCCGTGAAACGATCGAGGTGGAGAAGCGACCGTAGGGCGAGAGGAAAGATATGCGCGAAAGATCAGCCGGCCAACAGATCAACAGGTCACCCGGTCAACAGATCAACCCGTGTGTTAAACGCGCATACCTCTCCCCTCGCCCCACGGGAGCCCCTCTCCTAGATCATTGGGGCGAGCGTGGGGAGAGGGGACGGGGGTGAGGGGCGCGGTGGCTCGGCAAATGGGAACCGGAAATCCTTCACGCAGCCCCCGCGTCGGTGAGTCCGACCCGCACGCGTGGCAGCAGCTCCGCGACGAGGGCTGGTACGGCGCCGGGTGCATCGACCGTCACGTTGGCGCTCGCCGCGGCGGTGGCCCA
>JBGPMX010000328.1:0-6104 GCA_041487215.1 Planctomycetia bacterium
CCCACAGCGGGTAGCCGATGTTGACGAGCAGCATGGCGCCGCTCGCCAGCACGATCACGCTCGCCACCCCGTAGAACTTGCGTGCCACGAGCGCCACCAACCCGGGGAGCGCCAGCAGGACCGCTGGGGCGTAGAACGCAAGCCCGCGGTATCGTCCCCACAGCACGGCCGCGAGCACCGGGCGCATCGTGTCCCACGCCGGCACTCGCACACCCAGCGGATTTCGGTCCGAGTGCACTGCGCGAAACATCGGGAAGACCTCGTGGGCGTATCCGAGCTCGAACGGGCTGCCGAACGCGCGGTAGTTGTAAGCGGCCAGCACGCTCGCCGCGCCGAGCGCCGCGATGCCGAAAACAAGCACCGGGCGCATACGCCGCACGGCCAGCACGGCATAGGCGGCGATGACCGCGCTCACGAGCGCAACCGGGTACTCGAGCACGACCGCGTAGCCCGCCAGCAGCCCGCTGAGCAGCATGTTCCCCAAGCCCGCGCGGCCTTCGTGCGCGGCTCGGTACAGCAAAAAGAAGCTTGCGAGCGTGCAGAACGCCGCCGCCTGGTGCGCATAGAAAAGCGTCGCGTAGACGAACGCCGGCGTGCCCAGCCCGTAGGCCAGCCCGACAAGGACGCCGCCCAGGTGCGACGCGCCCAGGCGCAGCGAGAACGCGTAGAGCACGACGCCGACGAGAGCGGTCAGCACGCCGGACGTTCCGAGCGTCACGAAATAGTCGGCCGGCCAGTAGGCCATCGCGGCGCGATCGATCGGCTGGCCCGGTAGCCGGCCGATCGTCCGGGCGATCGCGTAGATCGGGACCCCAAGCAGCGACTGGCCCGGCGCCTTATCCGTGTAGTAGTGCCCGCCGAACTGCGCCAGGTCGCCCGCCACCATGCCCGGCCGTCCCGTGCCGCGGCGCTGCACATCCGGCTGCCCCGCCTGTTGCTCCAGCCCATCGATATCAACGCGGTGGCGATCGACCAGCGCATAGCTCAGCATGAGACGTGACGCCGAGTTCCAATCGCGTGACTGCCAGAGATAGGCGTACGAGCCGAGCAGGACGAGAAACAGCAGGAGAGCGAGATCTCTTCTCGGCCGATCGCCCGCCGCCCGCGTGGGTTTTCCTTTGGCCATGGCGCGCGCTCTCACACCCGGCCTGCCGCGTCCCGCGCAGCCGGCAGCGGAAGAGGCGAGCCCTGCGGCGCGAGCACGAGCTGGGACCAACCCCACACAACGGCACCCACGAGGGCGTTGGCCGCGAGCACGGCGGCGCAGGGTTGGATCGGCAGGTAATAACGGTCCCAGTTCAGCGGAATGAACCCGATCACCAGCGCCAGCACGGCGGCCGTGTAGGCGACGATGGCCCAGGCCGAAGGGGCGCGTCCGGAGCGCAGCGAGGTCCAGCCCGTCCGCAGCGCGCGGCAGAAGCCGAGCGCGCAGAGCGGCAGCCAGACGAGCGCGGTGGCACGGCGGTAGTCGCGAAACGATTCCGCCCGGCGCGGCGTGGCCGTGCGGATGTCACGCGGACCGAGCGGTGAGAAGCGGCCGAACCCCTCCCACAGCGTCATGCGCAGCCGCTCGGCGGGTGTCGCCAGCCGGTCCGCCGCGAACACCGGATTCTGCATCGCCGCGAGGCTCCTCTCCTGCCGATCGGTAACCATGTGGCGCGCGCGTTCGATCGGATCTTGTGCGGCGAGCGCTCGCATCGAGCGGGACGGCATGTCCGCAAGCGGCGGCCGGGCCGTCATGTAGGGATTGAGCCCCACGAAGACCAGGAAAGTCCCCGCCAGGATAGCGGCGGCGGCGAGCGGACCGGCCAGGAGATTGCCCGCGTGGCTCGTGGGGTCCGAACCGGACCGCCGGCTCAGCCGCTGCCCTAGCGCCATCCCCCATGCGACCAGCAGCATGCTCACGGTTATCGCGGCCGCGATGGCGCCGTTGAGCTTGGTGAGCGTCGCCAGCCCCGGCAGCAGCGATCCGGCCACAACGAACCCGGCCCAGCGTCCCCACGAGAATTGGCTGGACCAGAGCTGCCTCACTCCCCAGGCGGCCAGGGCCACCGAGGAGATGACGAGGCATTCGGTGAAGGAGTCGGGCATCGTACGCCGCGCATGCGTGAGGTACAGCGGATCGAGCGTCAGGAACAGCGCGGCCAGGACGCCGACGACCCGTCCGCCCACCTGCACGCCGAGCAGGAAGATGGCCGCGACCCCGGCCACGGCGAACAGCGCCGACGGGACGCGCGCCCAGTAGAGCGTGTCCGAATCGGGGGGGGAAAAGTCCCCGCCCGACGGCGCGGGCTCCCAGCCTGCCGTGCCGCGGCGATACCCCATCCACTCCATCCAACGATCCAGGTTGTCCGGCACCGGCTGGCCCGCCAGGTGGAGCGCCAGTCCCACCAGGTATTTCGGCAGCGGCGGGTGGTCGAATGCCGCCGGGTGCAGCCAGTCGGCATCATTCCACCGGCCCGACGCGACCAGCCGGTAGTAGTAGCTCTGAGCGACCATCGCCGATTCATCGGCGAAGTGCGGCTCGTCGCCGAGGCCGTAAAAAATCGGCACCGCCGCGCAGGCGGCCACGGCGAGCGCGCCCATCCAGGTGGCCGCGCCGGACCGGGCGGGTTCGCCGGTCGGCACCTTGACGGTTGTAGCAGGCGTTCGAGTCATGAGGACTGGGCGACCGGGCTGAACTGCCAGCATTGTACGCATGGGACGATACGCCGGACATTTTTCCCATGCGGAATAAGGAACGCGGTATAGGCTTCACCTTCACAATCTCCTAGAGTCTCTCAAGACGGCTGATAGGCCGGCGGATTTCTTGCGGAGGCAACCTCATGCGGTATCCGAGAGACTGCGGCTGGGTTTGGTGCCTGGCAGCCGCGGGCACGCTGCTCGTTGTCGGTTGCTGTCGCTCGCGCGCCTGTGCTCGTCCGGCGCGCGGCTCCGTCCCTCTGCCCCCGCCGCCGGTGCTCGAGCTGAATTCGGGGGCGAGCGAGGTGCCGCTCCGCCTCGTCCCGTTGCCCGGCGAACGCGTGTCGGCGTACGGCCCGGCGGACCGCGTCTCGGTGGCCCCCGCCGGATCCGCCGGCATGTCCCGCGACATGCGCTACTCGCAGCCGCTCGCGCCGCGTCTGCAGCCGGTGCCCGCGCCCACAACGTCCGCGCCGCTGAGGGAAGAGACGGCGCATGGAACCTCGGAGTTTTCGCCCGCGTTCGAGCCGCCGCTTCCCCCCGTGCCCAGCGTGCGCCCGAACGGACGCCAGCGCTCCGATTCCTCCGCTGCGGCGCCGCCGCCCCAGGCACAACCCCCCCGCGGCCCGGCGCTCGGCGGCGAAGCCGTACCGGGCATTGCACGCTACTGGGTGATCGAATCGGACAAGAACATTGCCACCGGCGCGCAGCCCGGCCTCGAGGGGATCGGCTGGCTGAAGGCACGCGGCTTTCATACCGTGCTCAACCTCATGCCCGCAGACGAATCGGATCCAGCCGAACCGAGCGAAATGCGTCGCCTGGACATGGATTACATCGCGCTGCCGATCACGGCCGAGACGATCACGCTCGAGAACGTCGAGGCGTTCAACACGATCGCCGACAACGGCGAGATCCGTCCGCTCTTCATCCAGGATTCGGATGGGAGCCGGGCCGGCGCGCTCTGGTACCTGCACCGCGTGCTCGTGGACGGCGTGTCCGGCGACGAGGCGCGCCGCGAGGCGAACCGCATCGGGCTGAAAGACACCCAGACCGATTTCTGGTTGGCGATCGATCGGCTGCTCGCCAGGGCCAAGGGGGACTCGGATCGCTAAGCTATAGGAGAAGAGCTTGGCCTGCCCGTAAGGGCCCGTAAGCGTCCCGCATGGCAGCTGCCATGGCTCGAACTTGCTCCCCGAACACGCCGAGGCCTCTCCGGTGGCAGAGGATAACCTGTTCGTCTTGCTGCTCGCGGGCCGGTTCGAGGTACGCGGCAGCTGCGCCTACACGCTCCGCCTCCTGGAGCACCTGCCCGAGGCCAAGGTGCAGGCCGAGATGATCTGCGTGTCGGCCGAGCACGTGCCGACGCGGAAGCGGGAAGAGCTGGCCATCCGCGAGTACCCCTACCTCGACACCTTCCTCCTCGGCAGTCTCCTGGTCGTGCCCCGCCTGGCGAGCGAACTGGCCACGTTCCGCCCGTCGCTCGTGCACGTCCAGACCCGCGGCCTCGCGCGGCTCGGCATGCGCGTCGCCCGCGCGCTCGGCGTGCCATACGTTCTTACCGTGCACGACTTCCTCGAGCCGGGCCAGCGGCTGCCGATCGACCCGATGCGGTGCAAGCGCATCATCGCGGTGAGCGACGCGGTGCGCTGCGGGCTCATGGAGACGGCCGGCATCGCCGAGGACCTGGTCACAGTGATCCCGAGCGGCGTCGACGTTCCCCGCTCGCTCGCAGGCCCGGCGCCCAACGCCCCGCGCCGCGTGCCCGTGATCGGCACCGCGGGACCGCTCGAGCGCATCAAGGGCCACCAGTTCTTCCTCGAGGCCGCGCGCCGGGTGCTCGACGCCGGCATCGAGGCCGAGTTCGTGGTGGCCGGCTCCGGCCAAGAGGAAGCGTTCCTGCGCCGGCTGTCCAAATCACTCGGCATCACCGAGCACGTGACGTTCGCACCGCACGTCCGCGAGTACATCGACGTGCTCGAGGCGCTGGACATCTTCGTCCTACCCAGCTTGCAGCAGGGGCTGGGCACGGTCATGATCGAGGCGATGGCGCTCCAGAAGCCGGTCATCGCCGCCCGCGTCGGCGGCGTGCAGAGCGTGGTGCGCGACGGCGAAACCGGCCTGCTCGTTCCGAGCGGTGATGTGATCGCGCTCGCCGAGGCCATGATCCGCCTGCTGCGCTGCCCCGCCGAGGCCGCGCGGCTCGGCAGCGCCGGCCGGGCCCTGGTCACTCGGGATTTCAACGTCGAGCAGATGGCCGGCCGCACCGCCGAGCTGTACCGGCAGGTCGTCGAAGTCTCATGAAAACAGAAATCGTCTCGATCGGCACCGAGCTGACCAGCGGCAAGAACCTCGATACCAACAGCCAGTGGCTGAGCGTCGAGCTGGGCAAGATCGGCATACCCGTCCACTTCCACAGCACGGTCGGCGATGACCTCGACGATAATCTGCTCGTCCTGCGCTCGGCGATCGACCGCTCGGATCTGGTTGTCATCAGCGGCGGCCTCGGCCCCACGCAGGATGACCTGACGCGCGAGGCGATCGCACGCGTGGCCGGCGTCCCCCTCGAACTGGACCCCATCTCCCTGGAGGCGATCCGCGGCATGTTCGCCCGACGCCACCGCGCCATGCCCGAGCGCAACCGGGTCCAGGCGCTGTTCCCGGCCGGCAGCGAGCCGATTCCCAACCCGCACGGCACCGCCCCCGGCATCTGGATGCGGATTCCCAAGAGTCCAGAGTCGAGCGTCCAGAGTCGAGTGCCAGAAGAAGGTCGAGAGTCGAGAGCCGAGAGTCGAGAGCCGCAAAAAGCGGAACGGGCAAGGACCGATTCGGCGAATCTGGAATCACCTGCGCCGCGGCAAGCCGTCCCGTCCGGCAGGCGATTCCCGGCTGCCGCCGCTGAGCTCGCGACTCTCGACTCTGGACTCTCGACTCTTGTCATTGCCATGCCGGGCGTCCCGTCCGAGATGGTGCGCATGTTCGCGGAGCAGGTCCGGCCTCGGCTGCCTCAGGTGTTCGGTCCGCGGGGCGTGATCGTACACCGCAAGATCAACAGCTTTGGCGCCGGCGAATCGGACGTCGAGGCGCGGCTGGCCGACCTCACCGCGCGCGGCCACCGGCCCGAGGTCGGCATCACCGTGCACGACGCCACGATCTCGCTCCGCATCATCGCCGCCGCCGGCAGCCAGGAAGAGGCGCAAGCAGAGATCGAACCCACCGCACGCACCATCTACGAGCGGCTCGGCACGCTGGTGTTCGGCGAGGGAGATGAGGAACTCGAACACGTCGTGGCCCGCCTGCTCGCCGAAAGCCAGCTCACCGTCTCGACCGCCGAGGGATGCACCGGAGGCACGCTGGCCGAACGGCTCGCGTCCGTTCCGGACGCGAGCGCCTGGTACCGCGGCGGGGTCGTCGCGTACGCGAAC
>JBGPMX010000329.1:0-6090 GCA_041487215.1 Planctomycetia bacterium
AGCAGGCCCTGGCGCTGCCCCGGCCCGTGGACGACGCCGCAACCGTGTTTGCCGTCGACCTGCGCGACCTGGGCTGGGACGAGCGCGGGCTCTGGAAGGAAATCCTCAAGCAATACCCCTACGGGCTCACGCATACCCGCGACCGCGACGACACCATGCGCGGGCTCGCCACGGAGATCGGGCAGCGCTCGGGCACCGACCTGGCCTATGTCCGCGCCGACTGGTTCATTGCCACGGCCACCCGGCCGCCGCTCTACAACACGTTGCTCCGGCTGCCCGACAACGCGGGGGAACTGGAACGAACGCTCCGGGTCAACGTGGTCGATGATTTCCTACGCAACAAACAGGCACGCGCCGGGTTCACGCAGAGCGGCGTGTCCAGCCAGAACCGCGTGGTCGATCGCCATCCCGCCGCGTACGGCGCGTACTGGAAAACGTATGACTTCTCGACCACCGAGGGGACGGGCAACGTGCTGCAGTTTCCGCTCGGGCCGGTGTTCGTGGAGAACCCGTTCCCGAGACAGGCCTTCGAGCACGCGGGGGGTGAGATCATCTTCAGCCTGCCCAACGGCCTGCACGGCTACATGCTGGTGAACAACAAGGACAAGCGGATCGATGCCGGCCCCATCGACATCGTGCACGACGAGCTGGCGACTTCGGGAACGCCCACGATCGTGGCTGGACTGTCCTGCATGGGGTGCCACAAGCACGGCATGATCCGCTTCAAGGACGACCTGCGCGCGGGCACCGCCGTGTCCGGCGAGGCGCGGCTCAAACTCGATCAGCTGATCCCCGTCCCGGAGAACATGGACAAGCTGCTGAAACGGGACGAGGACCAGTTCCTGCGATCGCTCGACGAGGCGGCCGGCGGCCTCCTGCGCGCGGGCGACGACAGCAAGAAGGAGATTCGTGAGTTCCCGGAGCCGGTGAGCGCCATCGCTCGCCTTTATGTAAAGGATCTGGGTGCCGAGGAGGTGGCGCTTGAGCTCGGCGTGCCCGACGCCAAGAAGCTCGCGGCCATGGTCGAGGCGAATCGCCGCCTGCGCGAGCTCGGCCTCGCGCCCCTGGTTCATGAGGGCCGCATCAAGCGGGCGGCCTGGGAATCGCTCAAAGGCTTTCTCTCGCCGTTCCAGGAAACGGCACGCGAGCTCGAGCTGTCGACCCCGTTCCGGGTGTTCTAGTGCCCTGTCCCTGCGCTCATGGACCACGTGGGGGAGAGGGCAGGGTGAGGGGCGCTTCACTGCGGGGCGGTTCGTAGTTCCGCCTTCGGGCGGTTTCGGAGTCACCATGACAGCGAGAACGCCCACCATGCATTCCCGAACCTGTGCCGCAGTCTTGCTGGTCGCCTGCATGTTCGGAATCAGCACGCCGCGCGCGTGGGCCGGGAGCAACCTGAACACCGAGCTGGCCGAGGTGGCCAAGAAGCTCAAAGAGCTGCTGGATGGCCGCGGCGAGGACTCTCTTGCCGTCGGGCAGTTCACGGGGCCGTCGCACATCCCTACCAGCTCGGGCCCCGCCATCTCCAAGACGCTGGCCGACGAGCTCCAGAAGATCGGCATCCGGGTGACCCAGCGGGCCAACCTGGAGGTCAAGGGGGACTACCTCGACGTCGAGGATAAGCAGACGAAACAACTCGCCGCGTTGCTCAAGGGCCGCGTGCTCGATCGCTCCGGCGCGGTCGTCACGGAGTTCGAGCGCGGTATCTTCGGCGACGCCACCTTGGCCTCGATGTTCGGCGTCACGGCCGACTTGCCGGCAAATGCGAACGGGAAAGAGCGCGATCAGAGGCTGCGCGACGGCATCGATTCACCTCGAGTGAAAATCCAGAACACGCGCGTGTCCTCGGGACCCGGCAGCCCGTTCGGCATCGAGATCCTCGTCAAGTCCAGCAGCGGCTACGTGCCGCGGGCGCCCGCCGAGGGAACGGGGGACGACAAAGGGCTGGCGTTCGTGCCGATCCACCGCGACGAAATCTACGCCGTACGGCTCATCAACGAGGCGCCTTTCGAGGCGGCTGTGACGCTCACGATCGACGGCATCAACGTGTTCGCGTTCAGCGACGTCAAGAATCCGAGCACCGGCGCGCCGCGATACGCGCAATGGGTGGTGCCGCCGCGCGCGCGGGCGGAGATCCAGGGGTGGCACCGCACGAACGAGCTCAGCGAATCGTTCCTGGTGACCGAGTACGCAAAGAGCGCCGCGGGCGAGCTGCGCAGCACGGCGAACATCGGCACCATTACCGCGGCGTTCGCCGCGGCCTGGCCGAAAGGGGCGAAGCCGCCCGCCGACGAGCCGCCACAGCCGCCCAGCGAGTTCAGCCGTTCGGCGGACGCGACCGGCCGCGGCCCGCGCGTGACCACGAGCTACCAGGAAGTGGAACGCAATTTCGGAGTGGTGCGGTCCTCTGTCAGTGTGCGGTACAGCAAGTGACAGCGTCGCTCCCAGGCCCCATGCCCTATCACCACGTTCGGCGCGGGTCTGCGACCCCGGCGATCATCCGATCGCAGGTTTCCCGGGAAGTGAGGAGCGCGGAACGGGCTGAGCGGCGTTGGCGCGCGAGGAGACCTTCGGTCAAGCGCGGCGGCGGGGTCGGAGACCCGCGCCGAACAAGGGGCGAGGTCGGAGCCCAACACCCCAACAAGGAAACCCGCATGATCACGCGAATAGCCCAATGCCTGCGTCGTACACTTTTCGTTGCACTGCTGCTGCCCGCCGCCGGTTTTCAGGCCACGCCCGCGCAGCGCTACAACCGCTTGAACGACGATCTCAACGCCGCCTACAACGCCGCGCACTACAGCCAGGCCGAGGAGCTGGCGCGCCAGATGATTGCCCTGGCCGAGAGCTCGCTCCGCGATCAGCCGGGACTTGCCGCGCAGGCCGTGGACGAGCTCGCCGGCGTTGAACGCGTGCTGGGCCGCTACGCCGAAGCCGAGGCCACCCACAAGCGGGCCCTCGCCATGTGGGAGCGCATCGGCGGACCGAACAGCACGGACGTGGCCGTCTGCCTGAATAACCTGGCTATGGTCTACTACGACCAGGCCCGATACGCCGAGGCCGAGCAGATCTACCAGCGCGTGCGCTCCATCTTCACCCGGGCCAAGGTGCCGAACGATGCGAGCGTCGCCCTCGTGCTCAACAATCTGGCCGGGGTCTACGCGGCGCAGGGCCGCTACGCCGACGCCGAGCCGGCGCAGAAACAGGCGCTGCGGATCTACGAAAAGCTCTACGGCCCGCAGCACCGCGAAGTGGGGATGAGCCTGAGCAACCTGGCCAACTTCTATAACGCCCAGGGCCGCTGCGGCGACGCCGAGCCGCTCTTGCGCCGCTCGCTGTCCATCCTCGAGAAGACCCTTGGGGCTGATCATCCCGACGTGGCTACCACGCTGAACAACCTGGCGGTGGTGTACTACCTCCAGGAACGTTACGAGGAGGAGGAGCCGCTCGATCTGCGAGCGCTGCGGATTCGCGAGAAGGTTTTCGGCCCCCAGCACTATTCCGTGGCGGTATCGCTGCACAACCTGGGGAACGCGTACCGCGGCCAGGGCAGGTATGCCGAGGCGGCCCCACTGCTCGAGCGCGCCCTGGCCATCAAGGAACGCGTGCTGGGCGCGGACCATCCCGACCTGGCGTACAGCCTGCACAGCCTGGCGAGCACATACTTCGAGCAGGCGCGATACGACGAGGCCGAGAAGCTCGAGGACCGCGCCATCCGCGCGCGTGAACAAGCGGGGGTGAGCCCGTGGGAGCAGCTGGGGCCGCACGTGCTCCGAGCTCGGATCACCTGGCACAAGGGGGAGCGTGATCGGGCCATGGCGGATCTTGCGGAGGCGATTCGCCTTTCCGAGGCGCAGCGTGGCCTGAGTTCCGGCGCGGAGCTGGACCGCGCCGAGGCGTTCGCGCAATTCGCCGCCGCTTTCGAGCAGATGGTGGCGTGGCAGGCCGAACGAGCGGACGTGGCCGGGGCGCTCGCGAGCGCAGAGCGAGGCCGCGCCCGAATGCTGCTCGACCAGATGCAGCTGCGCGGCGTCGATCTGCTGGCCGGCCTGCCCGCGAACGAGACGCGGGCGCTCAAGGAGCGCGAGTTCCAGGCGCGCGCACGCGTCACGAAGCTCGGCCGCGAGCTCGATCTCGTCGCCGACCGGCAGGGGCTGTCCCGCGAGGAACGCGAGCGCGAGCGGCGCCGGCTCGAGGCGGAGCTGGACACGGCACGCGAGCAGGCGCTCGAAACGTACCGCGACATCCGCACCGCCAGCCCGGCCTACCGCCTGAGCGTGGACCAGAACCGCGAGCCGGTCGCGCTCGATGCGCTCCAGAAATGGATCGGCCCGGACGCCTTGTTGCTCGAGTACGTCACGGGTAGCGACGCCAGCTACGTGGTGGCGGTTCCCGGCGATGGATCGCCCGCGCGGATCGAGCCACTCTCGGCCAGCGATGAGCAGGGGCCCAAGCTGGGCGTCGAGCCCGGTGTCCTGGCGGCGCGGGCGCTGCGGCGCATCCTGGAAGGGGCAAACGAAGCCGGCGTGTTAGGGCTGCTAAGTGATCGCGCGCACGCGGTCGAGGCAGAACCGCGACTCGCTGCGCTTTGGGAAGTTCTCGTTCCGGCCCCCGAACGGGAAGCGATGCTTGCGGGCAAAATCCGGCGCCTGCTGGTGGTGCCCGACGGCGCGCTCGGCCTGCTCCCCTTCGAGGCGCTGGTCACGGGCACGACCGACTCGCCCCACTATCTGCTCGACACGGGCGTGGCGGTGCTTTACGGTCCCTCCGCTACAGTGCTGTACAATCTGGGGCAAAAGTCGCGCACCGGGTCGAACCGGCCAAACGTGTTGACGGTGGGCGATGCGGCGTACGGCGCGGCGGCGGCGACCGTGCGAGCGGGAGGCGAGGAAGTCGCGTCGCGCAGCCGCTACCGCTCGGCCGGCGGCCGGCTTGTGTCGTTGCCGCACTCGGCCACCGAATCCGCCTGGGTCGCGGACAATTTCCGCGCCGCCGGGAGCCGCGTGACGCAGCTCGTCGGACCCGCAGCAACCGAGGCGGCCGTGCGCACCGAGGTGCCGGGGCAGGGGATTATCCACCTGGCGTGCCACGGGCTCATCGATGAAACGCAGGGCAATTTCTTCGGTGCACTGGCCGTCACGCCCGGCCGCCAGGCCGCGACCGATTCCTCGGACGATGGTTTTCTCACCCTGCCGGAGATCCACGAACTGGACCTACGCGCGTGCGAGCTGGCGATCCTCAGCGCCTGTGAAACGAACTTCGGGCCCCGGCAACGTGGCGAGGGGGTGTGGGGCCTGTCACGCGGATTCCTGGCTGCCGGCGCTCGCCGGGTCGTGGCGAGCGATTGGCTGGTGGACGACGAAGCGGCGGCAAGCGTGATCAGCTACTTCTGCGGCGGGCTGGCCCAGACCCAGAAGAACGGCCGGACCCCAGACTACGCTCGGGCGCTCCACGACGCCAAGCTCTGGCTGCGGCAGCAGGAACAGTGGCAGAGCCCCTACTACTGGGCCTCCTTCGTCTTCGTCGGCCCGCCGTGAACGCGCGCGATGTAATGCCGCAAGCAGCTGTAGAACTCGCTCCATGGAGATCATGCGATGCAACCGCGCCGAGATTTCTTGCGCTGGACGGCTGCGGCTGTCGGATGCCCGTTGCTGACCGGCCCGCTCATCACCGGTCCTTCGATTACCCCATGGGCGAGCGATGCCGCCGGTGCGCCGACTCCCGCCGTTCCGCCTCCCGAGGATCCGGGCACGGCAAGCGATACCGCTTCCGACGTGGGATCTCTCTGTCCGTTCATCCGACGGCAGGCTGAGGCCTGGGAGTGGCTGGGGAAGTGGATCTAATCAACACCGGGTCCACAGGGGGCGCACCGAATCTGTCATCCTGAGCGGAGTGAGGCACGAGCGGAGCGAAGGACCTGGTTCCGGCAAAGACATCAAACACGTACGGTGAGCGAGTTGCTGGTGCTGGCGTCGAACTGCGTCGAGCCAAGGTACTGGGTGCTGAACGTGAAGCTGCCGGGCCCGAAGAACCGGACATTGAACGTCGCGGTGGCAACGCCGTTGACCACGTGGACCTGCGCGGTGCCCAGGACCG
>JBGPMX010000330.1:0-6087 GCA_041487215.1 Planctomycetia bacterium
CCCGAGCAGCCAAGGCTGAAATACGATCCAGGATGGAACACAAGCACCTTCCAGGAGGGAGTTCGTCATGTTGGTTCTAACACGCCTCGTCGGAGAAGAGATCATCATCGCCGGCAACATCCGCGTGATCGTGGTCGGCGTTCAAGGGCAAAAGGTCCGGATCGCGGTCGACGCGCCGGGGTCCATCCCCGTCGACCGCCGTGAGGTGCACGAGCGGCGGCAGGGGTTCCAGGCCCGATCACCGGGCAAACACGGCGCGGACCGTGGTATCGCACCGTCCCCCGCCCTGGCGTCGGGCGTCTGATGGAAAGACTCGTGTCCCCAGGGAAGGAACCCCGAGGAAGCCAGGAGGATCTCATCGTGCCCCTCGCCAATCCCAGCGCCGGTGCGCTCGAAAGGGCCCTGACGCAGCGCATCGCGCTGCGAACCAGGCGACGCGTGCACCGGCTCGAGATCGAGATCGACGCGGACCGGATCGTGATCCGCGGAGCGACGGCATCGCACCACGTCAAGCAGCTCGCCCTCACCGCCGTTCTTGAGGTGATCGGCTCCGCTGCCGAGGCCGCCATCGAGCTGGACATCGAGGTAGCCGCGTCGCGCGACGACGCCCTTTGGTCGCCGGTGCCGCTCGCACCGTTCATGCACGCGCCCGCCGCCCCGCCGCCGCACGCTGCGCCGCTGTGACACAACGGGTGCACCGATCGGTGGCGCGCCCGTGCGGCTCCGGGCGCCAGCTCATTTCTTGGTCTCGCGGCGGCGCGGACGCAAGTCGCGTCGTCCTAGGACCCAGCGCACCAGGGGCCGGCTGCCGACCCGCCGGGCACATGGCTTGCACCATCGATAGGAAGGGCGGGTTGATTTGTCCCGGAAGACGCCCGGCTGGGCCCCCGCCGGGCAAGCGAAGGAAGGGGGTGTACGATGCTCGGTTCTCTGATTCCTCGTGGCACACGCAACCGGCTGCTTCCACTGGAGCGTGTGGAGCGCGAGATGGAAGCGATCGTGGAGAGGCTGTTCAATGGCGAGGAGAGCTGGCTGACCCCGGCGACCGAGTTTCTGCCACGCGCCAACGTGGCCGAGACCGAGGCGGCCTACGAGGTGACCCTGGATGTCCCGGGCATGACGGCCAAGGACATCTCGGTCGAGGTGCGTGACGGGTCGCTGTGGATCAGCGGCGAGAAGAGCGAGGAGAAGGAGGAGAAGGGGAAGTGGTTCCACCGCGTCGAGCGGCAGCACGGTGCGTTTCGACGTACCTTCCCGCTCGAGCTGCCCGTGGATCGCGACAAGGTCGAGGCCACGTACATGGGGGGCGTGCTGATCGTACGGGTGCCGAAGGTGTCGGCCCCCCCAAGCAAGAAGATTGAGGTGAAGGGCTGAGACGCCGACGCGGTCCACGCGTCTGAGCAGGCGGTCGCCGGACCGAGAGCGCAGTGGTTACGGATGGCCCGGCGGCCGTCGCGGTTTTTATCCCGCCGGTTTTCAGAATCCGCGGATGGGCAGCGCTACTTGCGCGCCGCCACCCCCGTCCCGGTCGTCAACAAGAAGTGCATCCTCTGCCACCCCGGCAGGAAGGTCGGCGATCTGCTGGGGGCCATCAGCTACAAGCTCACCGTGCGTTAGGGCCCGCTCACAAATAAGGGCCCGTCAAAGAATAACTTGACGATTTGACCCACTTGAAAGAGAGAATCCGCCGCGGCGAGGCCCTGCGTTTGCTAAATATGGATGGCGGCTGCGGATCGCCTCTCGGTTGTGGGGCGGCAGCCCCCGGAGGAGCAAGGGCACCGGGAGCCGTCTTGGCCCCGTGCCATTCCTGCGGAGAACCCTATGATGACGCTCGATCGGATCCTCGTGCCCGTGGACTTAGGGCCGGATACGGACGCCGTTGTCCGGATGGCGGGACATATCGCCCGCCCCTTCGGGGCAACACTGCGGCTCCTGTATGTGGTGGACGAAGTCCCGCATTTCAAGTCGGCGCTGGAGCTGATCCAGCAGGCCGCTCGGGAACGATTGGAAGCGTTAGAGCGCGACTGCCAGGAACGCGGGCTGGCCTGCGATCCGGTGCCGGACATGACCGGCAGGCCGTTCGACGCGATTGTGCGCGCGGCCGATGCGTTGAATGCGCACCTCATCGTGATGGGGCGAGGCGGATCGGCCGGCGAGGCCCGCGCGGGGCTGGGCATGACCACGGCGCGGGTGATGCGGCGCACCAGCAAACCGGTGCTGACCGTCCAGCCGGGCGCGAGCGGAACCATCCAGCGCGTGCTCTGCCCCGTGGACGGATCGAACCCATCGGCGCGTGGCTTGCAGAACGCGATCTTGCTCTGCCGCGCCCTGGACGCCCGGCTCACCGTGCTCTCCGTGGTCCCCGACTTCTCGCTGCCGCTCGACATGTCGCGGCGCGCGCCGGAGATGGCCAAGCTGGCCGCCGACTACGAGGCGATGGAGCGTGAGCAGTTCCAGCAGTTCCTCAAGGGCTTCGACTTCACCGCACTGGCCTGGGACAAGGAGGTGCACTACGGCCGGGCTGCCGACCAGATTGTGCGGCTGGCCAATGACGCGAAGTACGACCTGGTGGTGATGGGATCGACCGGGCGCTCGGGGCTCCCGCGCGTGCTGCTGGGCAGCACGGCGGAAGCGGTGGCACGCCGGGTCGCCTGCTCCGTGCTCACGGTGAAGCGGGAGGATGTGCTGGCGACCAAAAGCGAGGCGGAGGTCGGCGAGATCAGCCAGTGGCTCGCCGAAGGACGGCGGCTGCTCGACCAGGCACGCTACGAGGAAGCACTGACCCGTTTCGACCGCTGCCTGCTCCGCGACCCCTATCTGGCAACCGCCATAGAGCTGGCGGGTACGGCGCACGAGCGGCTGGGGAACCAGGAGATGGCGCACGAGCTACGAACCCAGGCGGAGTTGATCCGGCACAGGCTGTGGCAACAGCCGACCGACCGCCACGTCACGATTGTCTGACGGGCCACCGACGTTCCGTGCGGCTTTTCAAGGCGGCACGAACTCGTGCTCGGGATGACGCACCGTGAGCACGGGGCAGGGAGCGCGCCGCACGACCCGCTCGGTAACACTCCCGAGCAGGGCGTGGGCGACCGGGCCGCGCCCGTGCGTGCCCATGACGATGAGATCGACTGCCTGCTCCTGGGCGTACGCCAGGATCTCGGCGAAGGGCCGGCCCATCTTGAGAACCACGCGGGCCTTGTATCGCGCGCGCTCGGCTTCCGAGACGACCTGGCCCAGCCGCTCGCGGGCGGCGTTCTGCAACTCCTCGTAGAAACTCGGCGGGGGGACCACAGTGTCGAGCGGAGGGGCGTACACAAACGGGTCATCCAGCACGTGCAGGACATCGATGGCGGCTCCGAACTGGTCCGCGAACGCCCGCGCGTAGCGCAGGGCGTTTTGCGACGCCTCGCTGAAGTCGGTCGCCACCAGGATTCTCTTCAGAGCAATCATCGTTGGCTCCTTGATGCCGGGCGTCTGCCGCACGGTGAGCACCGGGCAGGGCGCCCTGCGGACCACGTTCTCCGCGACGCTGCCCAGGAGCAGGCGCGGGAGCGGCGACCGCCCGTGCGTGCCGATCACGATCAGGTCAACCGCCTGATCCTGGGCGTAACGCAGCACCTCCTCGGCGGGCTTGCCCCAGCGGGCCGTGCGCTGCGTGGTCAGCGCTTCGCCGTGCGGTTCCGGCGCGGTCCCCGCCAGCCGCGCGACCGCCTTCGCCTTCAGCTCCTCGCAGACGTTCGGCAGCGACGGGAAGTAGATCTCCAGCTGCCAGTTCTTGATGAGGGCGTCATCCAGCACGTGCAGCAGGTGCAGCGAGGCGTGAAAGGTGCGCGCCAGCACCGCGCCATAGCCGATGGCAAGGTCCGCTGTCTCGCCGAAGTCGGTCGGCACCAGGATCTGCTGGAGCTGAATCATGTGGTTCCCCGGGGTGGCCCTCGATCGAGTGGGTCCGTTCGCCAATGGTTTTCGCCGATGCAATGGTTCGCAATCCGCATGCCGCCGCTCGACGCGGCACCCGGCCCGCGGTCTCCCGCCGCCGGATTTTTCCGCGTCGGCACGGGGAGCGCGTGTGCGAGGCCGACATGCGATCGCGCACCCGGTGGGCCGCTTCGCACAGCGATTGTACACCTCGGCAGAGCGGTGAAACCGGATTGACCGATGAGGCGGACTATTATAAGAGTAATACTCTAAGGTCCGCCGAGTTGCTCGACCTGGTCGGCATTCGCGCCCGCGACTTCCCGTTCGACGCCCAGCACTACGACCCGCAGCGACGCGAGGAGCGGCACGAGCGGGCGTTGTGACGAGGAGACGAAGCATGGACGCTCGCGGAATCCTCCTGACCGGCGCCACGGGGCTGCTCGGACGCTATCTGCTCCGTGACCTGCTGCGCGCCGGGCACACGGTGACGGTGCTCGCGCGCGATCGCCACGGCACCGGCGCCAAGGAACGGGTCGCCGAGCTCGGCGCGTTCTGGAGCGATGCGCTGCGGGCCGATCTGCCGCCTCCGGTCGTTCTCCACGGGGACCTGACCGCGCCGCGTCTCGGGCTGGGTGATGCGGAGCGGCGCTGGGTGGCGCGGCATTGCGCCTCGGCCGTGCACGCCGCCGCCAGCGTCTCGTTTCCTGCCTGCGCCGACGAGCCGTGGCGCACCAACGCGGACGGCACGCGGCACGTGATCGAGCTGTGCGAGGAGCTGGGCGTTGCCCGGTTGCACCACGTTTCCACCGCCTTTGTGTGCGGCGAGCGTGCTGGTCCCGTGTACGAGCACGAGCTCGCGTGCGGCCAGAGGTTTCGCAACTCCTACGAAGCCAGCAAGTTCGAGGCGGAGCGGATCGTCCGCCGTGCGCGGTCCATCCGCGCCACGGTGTACCGCCCGTCGGTGATCGTGGGGGACAGCGTCACCGGATACACCAGCGCCTACCACGGCATCTACTATTTTGCGCAGCTGATCGCGCGGCTCGCCGGCCGATCGCCCGGCGCGTCCCGCGTGCCCGCCGCGCTCGGCGGCGGCGACCGGCCGCGACGGGATCCCCCGGCCCGCCGGCTGCCGCTGCGCCTGCCCTGCACGGGCCGGGAAACGTTCAATCTGGTGCCAGTCGATTGGGTGTCGCGCGCGCTCGTCCGGCTCGTCGGGCACTGCGGTGCACCGGGAAAAACCTACCACCTGGTGTCCTCCCATCCGGTCCCGGCGCCCTGGATCAAGGAGGTCACGGAGGAAATCGCGGGGGTCGAGGGGATCGGCTGGGGGGGCGCGGTCGGCGTTCGCCCGCCCACCGCACTCGAGTGCGCGTTTCTCGAGCAGTTCCGTGAGTACACGGCCTATCTCGCCGGCGCACCATCGTTCGACCGCCGCAACACACGCGAGGCCCTGCCACAGCTCGCCGCGCCCCGCGTGGACCGCGCCCTGCTGCGTCGCCTGTTCCGGTTCGCCGCCGCGGACGATTGGGGGCGCCGCCGGCCGCGCCCGGTGCCCGCGACCCAGGCCGGTGCGGGCTTCGCCTGCGTGGACTACTTCGAGCGTTTCCTGCCCGAATACTCCCCGCGCTCGCTCATCGCCCAGGTGGCCGGCCTGAACCTGACCGTGGGCTTCGAGCTGCGCGGCGCGGGGGGCGGCGCCTGGTCGTGTGAATGGGCGGGCGGGCGGCTGGTGCGGGTGGCACGCGGCGTGGATGCGGCCGCCGACCTCACCTACCGCACGGACACGGCCACGTTCCGCGAGGTGGTCCGTGCGGCCCTGCCGCCGCAAGAGGCGTTCCTCGCCCGGCGTGTCGAGATCGATGGCGACACCGAGAAGGCGCTCAAGCTCGCCGTGCTCTTCGCACACTTCGTGCAGCAATTCCCCTATGCCTCGGCGGACCAGAAAGAGACATCGCATGCCGCAGCCCTCTGTGCCTGAAGGCGTGATCCGAGAATCGGTCGACTTCTCCGGCGGCCCGTTTCGGCTCGAGGGGGAGCTCGCCTACCCCGGCTGCGGCCGGCCCGGCGCGGTGGCCGTGATTGCCCCGCCGCACCCGCTCCTGGGGGGTGATATGCGGAACAACGTCGTGCGGGGTCTTTCCGAGGGGCTCGCGCAGCTCGGCCTCG